>JANWYQ010000107.1 GCA_025055015.1 Caldilineales bacterium | reverse complement strand
CCCCCGGCGGCGCGCGGCGCCCCCCGGCGCCGGCGGCCCGCCCCTGGGGTGGCGGCCCGCCCGTGGGGTAGAGGTCGCACCTGGGGGTGCGAACTCCGCGTTACACCGCGGGGGTGCGAACTCCGCGTTCGGTCCACACTGCGGGGATGCGACCGCCGCGCGTCCTTTTCCCCCATGCGGAGCGAGGCGCCCCCAGGCGCCGATTGCCCGCCCGTGGGGTAGAGCTCGCACCTGGGGGTGCGAACTCCTCGTTACACCGCGGAGGTACGAACGCCGCGCGTCCGGTTCCGCGCGCGGAGCCACGCGTGTGACGGTTTACGGTTTACCGTTCACCGATTTGCGGAGCCCGCGTCGCGCGGATATAATTCATGCCGATGGAGAGGTCGCATAGTCTGGTCTAGTGCGCGCGCCTGGAGAGCGCGTATCCCCCACCGGGGATCGTGGGTTCAAATCCCACCCTCTCCGCCAAGAACAAGGAGCCGGCCCCACAGGCCGGCTCCTTGTTTGTTGCTCCGGGAACTAGTCGCTGCCGGGCGTGGACCGTCGCGGCGCTTACCCGCGCTGGCCGACGATGCGCAGGAACTTGCGCTTGCCCACCTGCAGCACCACCGGCTCGGCCGGCGGCTCGATCTCGATCTGGGGATCGGTGACCACATGGCCATCCAGCCGCACCCCGCCCTGCTGCACCAGCCGCCGCGCTTCGCTGGTGCTGGGGGCCAGACCGTGCTCCTTCATCAAGGAGAGCAGGCCGGTGCGGGCCATCAAGCGCACCTCCGGCATCTCCGACGGCAGCTCGCGCTGCTGGAAGACCGTGCGGAAGTGCTCCTCGGCCTGGGCCGCTGCCTCGTCGCCGTGGAAGATGCTCACGATCTCCCGCGCCAGCTCCATCTTGACGTCCCGCGGGTGACGGGAGCCGTCGGCCAAGCCCTGCTCGATGGCAGCCACCTGCTCCGGCGTGTAGCGGGTCACCAACTTGAAGTAGATGGGCATGGCGTGGTCGGGGATGGACATCACCTTGCCGTACATGTCGGCGGGCTCGGCCAAGATGGGGATGTGGTTGCCCAGGCTCTTGCTCATCTTGACCTCGCCGTCGGTGCCGGGCAGGATGTCCAGGATGATAGCCACCTGCGGCCGCTGGCCCATGGCCTGCTGCAGCTTGCGGCCGGCGATCAGGATGTTGAACAGCTGGTCGGTGCCGCCTACTTGTACATCGGCCTGCAAAGCCACCGCGTCGTAGGCCTGCATCAGCGCGTAGAAGGTCTCCTGCAGGAAGATGGGCTCCCCGCGCTCCAGGCGCTTGGCGAAGTTCTCGCGCGCCAGGAACTGTTGCACGGTGAAGTTTTGGGCGATGCGGATTAGGTCCGCCAATCGCAGCTGGCTGAGCCACTCGCCGTTGTGTCGCACCTCGGTGCGCTGCGGGTCCAGGATCTTGAAGGCCTGCTCTATGTACGTGCGCGCGTTGGCCTCCACCTCCTCCGGCGTCATCACCGGCCGCGTCTGGTCCTTGTCGCTGGGATCGCCCACCAGGCTGGTGTAGGAGCCGATCAGGAAGATCACGTGGTGGCCCAGGTCCTGGAACTGGCGCAGCTTGCGCATGGTGATGGTGTGCCCCAGGTGCAGGTCGGGCTTGCGCGGGTCGTAGCCGCAGTAGACCCGCAGGGGCCGACCGGTGCGCTGCGACTCCAGCAACCGCTCGCGCAGCTCGGCCGCCATTGCGCGCTTGGTGTCCTCGTCGCCGTAGGTGGTGCCTTGCATCAGCAGGGCTGTCTGTTGATCAACGGTGAGGGCGGTTAGCATGGCGATAGCTCCTCAAACAAAAAGCGTGGCGCTGCGCGCCACGCTGGCCGGCTTCGTCGTTGCTGCCGCTTCGGGCGCGCTGCTCATCGGCGGAGGAGATACCCTTCCCACCGATACGCGTCCGCTTGCGCGCAGCGAAGACCCAAAGCAGCTGCCCAGCCTATCATGCACGCATGATAGCACGGCCGGCGACGGGCTGTCAAATGTACAGATGAAGCTTGCCCACGGTCCGCTCGCCGAAGCGCTGCTCCACCACCACGCATCGCTGCGGGTTCGCACCTGCGGTAGCCGGCAGCGTTATCTCCAACCGACAGACGCCCTGCTCTCGACCGCGCAGGGAGAAGCCGGCGATCTCCGCCTCGGCCGTTGGGTCCATCTCCAGGCGCACCTGGACCCGGGCCGGAGAAGCCCACACTTCCCGCAGGTTGGTGGCGGCGGCGCCGTCCAGATACCGAGCCGGCACCTTCAAGCGCACCTGGCTGCCGACCGGCAGGCTGCGCGCGTCCACCCGCAGGCCGGCGGTGACAGAGCCTCGGTCGGGGCCCGACACGTAGAAGGGGAACACCGCCTCCCGGCCTTGGGACACGGCCTGCCCGGCCACGCTGCGACACACCACGTTGTTGTCCCACCGCAAGCCCTCGGCGCTCTCCTGGCGCAGGAGGTCCTGCGGATGGCTCACCGTCGCCACCAAGCAGAAGAAGTTGGGCTGGACGCTGCGCAGCAGAGGCGGGGTCCATCGGAACACGGCCACGGCGCTGCCGCGCGCAGGCACGGCCAGGCGTTGGGCGTTGCGGCTCAGGCCATCGGCCCGGATGCCCTGAGCGCTCCACAGCCGCCGCGCCGGGTGCGTGGTCAGGCGAGTCCAGTAGAGCCGCACCTCGGCGTCGGCCACCGGCTGCGGCCCACGGTTGTGCACCCGCACGAAGACGTAGCACGGCTTGCCCGCCTCGGGCGAAAGGATGGCCGGCGCCTGCGGATCGGGAGTGGCGGCCACCCACAGGTCCGGCGAGTGCATGGCTACTGTCGGCCGCGGGGCGAGGCCGTCGTCCTCCTCCCGGTCCCGCAGGTAGAGGTCAACGAACTCCAGCCCGCCGCTGACCACCAGGGCGAAGTCCTGCTTTTGGTTGGCCATGGACTGCGAGGGCACGCTCAGGCCGGCAACCCGCAGCGTGTACTGGCCGGGCCGGGGCTGGGGGATCACCGCCTGCTGGACGTTGTTGATCGCCGGTCCGCTGTGGGCTACTGCGCCGTCGGGCGCCACCACCGACAGGCGCAGGCGGTTCACCAGGCCGCCGCCTGCGCTGGGTGAGCTGGGGTAGTCCGACCAGACGAGAGTGGCCCGCAGCGGCACGCTGCCATCGGCCACGGCCACCGTGTAGGTCCGTGTCTCCCCTGCGCCTACAGCGTCCGCCGGCTCGTCCCAGGCCTGCCAATGGGTGGGAGGCGGCGGAAAGAGGCTGTTCTGGACGTTCACCCGGCCCCAGCCCTGATGGTTGTCCGGCGCCGGGCCTAGCTCGGGCGGGTTGTACTGGCCCTTCATCGGCACGGCCCCGTGGATCAGCAGGGCCTTGAGCAGCGCGGCCGAGGGCGTGCGGCCCGGCACCATCTCCAGGTATTGCCGCAGGAGCAACAGCGCGCCGGCGACCAGCGGCGTGGACATGGACGTGCCGCCGTTGAACATGTAGAAGGGCCGCAGCGGATCGCCCGGCGGGAGCAGCCCCCACCCTGTGTCGCGCGCTTGGGATGCGCGCACCGAGAGGATGTTGGTGCCCGGCGCCACCACGTCAGGCTTGATGCGGCCGTCGTCGGCCGGCCCCCGGCTGCTGAAGGCTGCCATGCCCTCCGGGTTGTCCGACAGGCGATCGTGGCGCAGGGGCGGCACCGGAAAGTTGATGGGCCAGCAGCCGCCGTAGGTGCTGCACTGCCCGCCGGGGTTGAAGCCGCCGCTCTCCCGCAGGCTCTCCGACGCGCCCACGGCGATGCAGTTCTTGGCGCAGGCCTGGGAGGCCATGGAGTCCAGATCCACCACGCCGTCGCGGTTGGCGTCCAGGCCGTCGTTGCCGGCCGAGAAGAGGATGGCCATGTCCTTGTGTTCCCACACGAAGCGGTCAATGGTCTGTGTCTCCAGGGTGTACTGGCCGTGGAGGCTGTCGCCCCAGCTGTTGGAGTGCACTCGCGCGCCGTCGTCGTAGGCTTGCTGGAAGAGCTGGCCTAGGTCGTCGGGCAGGCCCACCAGGTAGTAGCCGTCGGAGTAGCCGGTGGTGCGCTTCCAGTCCACGTACTGCTCCACCGCCTGGAAGACCAGCCGCGCGCGCGGCGCCATGCCCTTCACCAGCCCGTTGGACAGCGCGCCGCTGCCCAGGATGGAGCCGGCCACGTGGGTGCCGTGGCCGCTGTCCAGGTCCGCCGGGCCGTCGTCCCAGGTGGTGTTGTTGGCCAGGGCGCGGTAGCCCGGCTGCACCGGCCAGCTGTGCAGGCTGACGATGCGGCCGCGGAACTCCGGGCTGACCGTGGCCGGGTCGCCGGTGTCCAGGCCGGTGTCGGCGACGGCGACGATCTGGCCCTCTCCGTCCAGGCCGCGCGCCTCCCAAACGGGTCGGACGGCCATGATGTCGGCGGCCACGTTGTTGTGCAGCCGGGGGGGCAGGTACGGCTCCACCCACTTGACCTCCGGCATGCGGGCCAGCTCCTCCACCAGCTCGACAGGCAGAGAGATGCGCAGGGCAGACGGGGAGACCGAGATCACCAGCCCGCCCAGCTCCTTGACCTTCGCGGCCACCGGCGCCACGTCCAGGTCCCGATGGGTGATCACGCGCAGGTTGCCCTGGGGATTGGGCTGGAACGACTGAGGATCGAGCGATCGGTCGCTCAACGTCCTCGGCGTGGCCGGCTCCTTGGCGCCCATCAGCAAGGGGCTGATCTTGTACGAGGAGCGATAGGGCCCCACCCAGTTCACGAACTCCAAGCGCTGCACGTCCGGCACGATGGCCGGGTCCATGCGCACCAGGAAGGCGTTCACCGGCACGTACTCCAGGAGCTGACAGCCCATGGCCTCCAGTTCGGACGCCCACTCCGGCTGCACCGGCCCCACAAACTGCACGATCCAATGCTCCTCCGCTGCGCTGAGGCTAAGGGGGGCCGGCCCAGGCCCTCCCCGCGTAGCCGGCCCGACCGCGCCCTCCTCCGCGGTGTCAATCTGCACGGAGCGCAGCTTGACCAGGTTGGGGTCCTCCACGATGTCCACCACGAAGCCCTGAGCCTCCAGGTCCCGGAGCCGGTCGGCCTCGGCCTCCACGCATAGGCCGGCCTGGCAAGTCGCCAGCACCTTGGCGACGCTTTCCGCCACGAGACGCCGACCGGCGTCGTCCTCCGACGGCACATAGACCATAGCACGTAGCATGGCCAACCTCCTTGAGATCGTTGGGGAACGCGGACGGGCGGAGCTCGGCTCTCGCGTCCGCCCTAGGACACGAGAGGGGGCAGCGAGCTACCGCACCTCGACCTGGGCAATGGCTGCGTAGTCGCGGCGGCCCAGGCCCCAGGGCCCGCGGGCCACGGTTAGCCGCTGGCCGTCGGCCGCCCGGTAGAGGCCGACGATCAGGGCGTAGCGGCCGCGGGGAATGTCGGCAGGCGTCGGCAGTCGGTGGCGGTCGCGCACCAGCTCGCCCGGCTGCCAGGCTGCGGTGGGATGGCGGCCGTTCAGGGGCTCGGCCTCCAGGTTGGCGCGCACCCGCCCCTCGCCGTCCAGAAGCTGCACCACCACCACCAACGGCTCGGCCACGTAGTCGGGACCGGCCTGCCACAACAGCTCGACCGGCACCACGTCGCCGGGGCTGATGGCGGTGGCCGGCGTCGAGGCCGCCACCAGCCGCAGCGGCCCAAAATCGGCCTTAGCCCTCAGGATCGGCGCCGCGGCCGGTCGGGTCACCTCCACCGACCCCAGGCTGACCTGGCCGCCGTTCCCCTGATCCTCGCCGTCGGGCCGAAGGGGCCGGCCGGTGACCGGGTCGTAGACCACCAGGGCCAGGGTGTAGGGGCCCGGCGCGGTGCCCAGGGGCACGGTCAGCCGCAGCGGCTGCGCCAGGGCCGTCGTCGCCGTGAGATCGAGCCGGTTGCCGCCTAGGGGCTCGTCGTGCGCAGCCCAGACCTCGCCAGTGGCGTCGGCCAAGCGCAGGGAGACGGCCACGGGCCGGCCGGGGCGGTTGGCCGGCCGGCTCCACACTGCCCCCGCCACGTCCAGGGCCGCGCCGGCCTCTACCCGGCCGGGCAGCCCGTCGGCGGGCAGGCTGAGGGTCAGCCAGCCGTCGAAGGTGGCCGCCGGGACCGCCTCCGGCCCGGCGGAGGCCAGCCGGTGCGACTGCCACCCCTGCACCCGCAGGTTGGCCTCGCCGGGGTACACCCGGTCGTCCACCAGGGCCCAGTCGTCGGCCAGCGCGGCGCGGATGACGCCGGCGGGGTCGTTGACGGTGTCGTAGACGCGATAGTGCCACAGCCGCGACGCCTGGGCGGCCAGGGTCTCCATCCCGGCGTCCAGCGCGGGTTTGGGCAAGGCGTAGAAGTCGGAGCGAGGATCGCCCCAGCCGAGGTCGGGGTCGCCGTCCACGTGGCCCGTCAGCACCAGGGCAGCGCCGCGCTGGGCCCGGGCCTGGGCCGCCGCCTCGGCCGTGAACTCGGGAAGCCGGCCGCGCCAGGCCACGGGCAACGGCCAGTAGGTCAGCACCGCTGGGTAGGCGTAGCCGGCGTTGACCAGGACCACGTCGCCGGGCCGCCAGCGCTGCGCCAGCTCGCGCACGGCCGAGCGGTGGTCGTCGGCCACGAAGGCGGGGTCGGTCCAAAACGCGGCCAGCGAGAGGCCACTGCCCAGCGCGATCAGGCCGAACGCAGCCAGAGCCAGCCCACGGGGTGCTGGCCCGCGGTTCCAGAGGTCCGCCAGGCCTAAGGCCAGCAGCACGCTGAAGGCGGGCGAGTAGGTGAACAGGTAGCGCACGTGGTAGAGCGGGGTGGCCAGCGAGGCGACAAGGATCAACGCCAGAGGGCCAAAGGCGGCGACCAGCAGCAGGGGGACGGCCTCGGGGCGCTCCAGCCGACGGCCGGCGGCCATGGCGACCAGCGCCAGGAGCAGGGTGATCGCCAACAGAGGCCAGAAGCGGGCGGGATCCGCCGACTGGCCGAAGCTGAGGGCGCCCCAGCTTTCCACCAGCGCCTCCCAGAGCTGGGGCGGCGTCCGCCAGGGCGGCACGGGTGGATCGGTGGCCTGGCGCCAAGCCACCGGCAGCCAGGGCAGGTAGAGAAGCGCGGCGGCTGCCTGAGCAGCCAGCCACGCCGCCAGCCTGCGGCCGCCGTCGCTCCATCGGCGCCGCCGGAGCACCGCCCAGCCCAGCACCAGAGCGTTCAGGCTCAGCAGCAGAAAGGCGAAGTAGTACAGGGTGTACATGCCGGCTGCGGCGGCCAGGGCGTAGACCAGGGCGGCCCGCGGCAGGCGCCGGGCCGACGTGCGCGGAGCCAGCAGGGCGGCCGTAGAGAGCAAGCAGACCAGGCCGAGGGCGGCGCCCACGGTGTACATGCGCACCTCCTGGCTGTACCACACGCCGAAGGGGGAGAGCGCCAGGAGCAGGGCCGACAGCGTCGGAGCCGGCTGAGGGAGGCGCAGCCGCTGTGCCAGCTGCCAGCCCAGGGGTACCAGCAGCACACCGAAGGCTACGGAAAGGAACGCAGCCATGAACTCGAGGCGATGTCCGGTGGGGTCTGCCTGGCCGGTGGGATAGCCGGCCAGCAGAAGCCACCCCCGCAGCAGGAGGTAGTACAGGGGGGGATGGATGTCGCGCGCCGTGTGGCCGATGAGGGCTGGCGCCGACTGACCCGCCAAGTAGACCGACACCGTCTCGTCGTACCACAGGCTGTCGGCCCCCAGCTGCACCAGGCGCAGGGCAAAGGAAGCCAGGACCAGGATGACCAGGGACCACCGTTGGAGCGACGCGAGACGGGACGACGGGGAAGCGGCGTGCATGGCCCGATAGTACCATGCCGAGGCCAGATGGGCAACTGTCCCGGCGGCCCGCAGCGCTAGACCTCTGCTTCCTCGGCCAGGCGCTGCGGATCTAGGATCACGATGCGATGCCGGTCGAACTCGATGATGCCTTCGGCGGCCATGCTGCGCAGGGTGCGGCCCACCATCTCTCGCACGGTGCCCAGGCGGGCGGCCATCTCCTCCTGGGTGAGATACCGAGGGACTACGGCGGTAGCTTGGCTCTGCGCCTCCTCCAGCAACAGTCGCGCCAGCCGGCCGCGCACGCTGCGCATGGCCAGGTCGTGGAGCAGGCCGACCAGGTGCCGCGCGCGGCCGGCCAGGTCCTCGATCAGAGCCCAGGCCAGGTCTGGATGGGCCTTGGCCAGCCGCTGCAGATCGCTGCGGTCAACGCGCCACAACACGGCGTCGGTGAAGGCCGTGGCGTTGGCCGGGTTGGGGCCGCCGTCCAGGGCTGACACCTCGTTGAAGGTGCCGCCCGGCTCCACCAGGTGCATGATGTACTCCCGACCGTCCGTGGAGAGCTTGCTGATCTTGACCACCCCTTGCTCGACGATGAACATGCCGGCGGTCGGCTCCCCTTCCAGGAAGATGGTCTCGCCCTGGCCGTAGCGCCGACAGACGGCCACGGCCGCCAGGGCATCGTGCAGCTGGGGAGACAACGACTTTAGAAAGCTGACGTTGGCCAGGAGACGCCGCGCCGTGGCCCGAAGACACGGGGAGCCGATCACCATGGAACACTACCGCACCGCAAAAGGGATGGTGAAAAGCACCGTAAGTGTAGCACAAGGGGGCTCCAGGGACAACCCTTGAGCAACGGAGGGCGTCGCCGCGTTGGCAAGGGCTTGGCCTATGGTATAATAGGGCTCACGCCGCCTAGCGGTCGGTCCGGCGGCGTGTGATCCTGCTACTACAGGTTCGGAGAAAATTATTATGTCGAGCTACGAGCAGCCTTCCCCCTCTCCGGCGCCGGCGGCGGCCACGACTCCGGCTGCCCCGACGGCGCGGGCCATCAGCCTGATCGGCTACGTCCTCGGCATCTCCTACCCGCTGCTGGCCCTGTCCACGGGCGTGCGCGGCATCTATCAGCTCCTCTTCCGCGACGATCTGACCAAGCTGGGGCCGGCGCTGTCCATCCTGGCCGCGTGCCTCTACCTGATCGCCACCCGCGGCTTCTTCACGCGGACCCCGCGCTGGTGGCGCATCTCGGTGGCCTCGCTGGGGATCGAGACCATCCTGACCTTCGTGGTCGGCACCCTGAGCTTCATCGTGCCGGAGGTCATCGGCAGCACCGCCTGGCGCCACTTCGGCCAGGACTACGGGTACTTCCCCCTCTTTCAGCCGTTGCTGGGCCTGATCTATCTGCTCTGGCCGGCGACGCGCGTCGCCTTTGGCGTGAAGAGCAACGAGTAACGCGACGCGCGTTCTGCGCGACGAGTAATCCGCAGCTCTTCACGCTGGCACCAAAATTGCCCGCAGCTGCCACCCTGCAGTTCCGCATGACGCCTTACTCATCCTGCACCGCGCCTGCCCATGTCCCGCGACGTCTCGGTCTTCGACATCATCGGTCCCATCATGGTGGGGCCGTCCAGCTCGCACACGGCGGGCGCGGTGCGGCTGGGCCAGGTGGCGCGGGCGGTGCTGGGCAGCCAGCCTACCGAGGCGCTGATCGAGCTGCACGGCTCGTTTGCCCAGACGGGCAAGGGGCACGGCACCGATCGCGGCATCGTGGCCGGCCTGTTGGGCCTGGCCACCGACGACCCGCGGCTGCGCCACAGCTTCGACCTGGCTGAGCAGGCGGGCTTGCGCTTCACCATTGCGGCGGTGGACCTGGGGGAGGACGCGCACCCCAACACGGCGCGCATCACCGTGAGCGACGGTCGGCGCACCGTGCAGGTGGTGGGCGCGTCGGTGGGCGGCGGCCTGGTGGAGATCAGGCAGGTTGACGGCTACGCAGTTAGCTTCGGCTGCCAGTACGACACCCTGCTGGTGGTGGCCGAGGACCGCCCCGGCACCGTCAGCCAGGTGACGGGCTGGCTGGCAAAGCGGGGGATCAACATTGCGTTCCTGCGGGTTGAGCGCGACCGCCGCGGGGGCGAGGCCATCATGGTCATCGAGACCGACAACCCGATAGACCCGGTGGTGCTGGAGGCGCTGGAGGACTACCCCTGGGTGCGCTGGGTGCGCCAGGTGCCGAGGGTGGAGGCGTAGGGGGAGAGCAGGAAGAAGCCAAGACCAGGGCCGCAGTGGTCGGGAGACGGATTGGGAGTCCCAAAAATTCCCTCTTGACAATCCGTTAAACTCGTGCTAGACTTAAGCATAGTTAAGCGGTTTCCGAAAGGAGCCGCTTTTCTCGGCAGCCCATAGTAAACCGCTTAACGGTCCCGTCCCAGGCCGCAAGCGGCCTCCCTTCGCAGCTTGCTTGCACCCACAACCGAGGTCGTTGCCATGGCGGCAACCATCTACGACGTCGCCAAGAGGGCCGGCGTCTCCACCGCGACCGTCTCCAAGGTGCTCTCCAACACCCCCTACGTCAGCGAGGCCACGCGCGCCAAGGTGCTGGCAGCGGTGGCCGAGCTCGGCTACGTCCCCAGCCTGGCCGCCCGCGGGCTCACCAAGGCGCGCACCTACCTGCTGGCCCTGGTCATCCCCTACACCTCGGACTACCTCTACTCCGACCCCCACCTGCTAGAGCTCTTCCGCGGCATCGAACAGGAGACCAGGGCCCGCGAGTACCAGATCCTCCTCTCCACCGCCGACCGCAAGATGGCCGGCGCCCACGCCGTGGAGAGCGCGGCCGAGCCCTATCAGCGCGCCGTGCGCAGCCAGTACGCCGACGGCGTGATCGTCGTGGCCAGCAGCGCCTTCGGCAGCGAAACCCCGCCGCCGCTGGCCCAGCAGCTGCCCACCGTCGGCATCGGCTACCACGCCCTCGGCGGCCGCCACACCGTGCACAGCGACGACCGCAGCGGCGCTGCGGCCGCCACCCGCCACCTTCTAGCCCTCGGCCATCGCCGCATCGGCGTGATCACCGCCGTGCCGCAGATCACAGCCCTGCTGCGCCGCCTCGAGGGGCACCGGCAGGCCCTGGCCGAGGCCGGCGTGCCGTGGGACCCGGCCCTGATGGTCTGGGGCGACTTCTCCGACGCCAGCGGCTACCGCGCCGTCGAGCCGCTGCTGGCCCTGCCCCACCGCCCCACCGCCATCTTCTCCTTCAACGACCGCATGGCCATGGGCGCCACCAAGCGGCTGCGGGAGGCCGGCCTGCGGGTGCCGGAGGACGTGTCGGTGGTCGGCTTCGACGACATTCCGGCCGCCGCCTTCTTCGACCCGCCGCTGACCACCGTGCGTCAGCCCGCCCGCGAGATGGGCGTTGCGGCCGCCCGTCTGTTGTTCGACCTGATCGAGGGTCGGCCGGCCGAGGCCGAGGAAATCGTGCTGCCCACCGAGCTGGTGGTGCGCAGCTCCACCGGCCGATTAGCTTGAGATTCCTTCCGTGGGAGGTGATCGCCGTTCCGTCCGCCTGACCAGCGCCATCTGACTGTTGCCTGTAACTGTGGGTACGTTAACTGCAACTCTCGAGGAGGAGAGCCTGATGGCTAAGAAGCTGTTTATCGTGATTGTGATCGCTGTGCTTGCGCTGAGCGCCTGCGCGCCGATGACCCCGGCGCCTCAGGCCCCGGCTCAGCAGGAGACCACCGCCCAGCAACCTGCGGCCCCTGCGGGCGGCGAGGTCGCCCTGCGCTGGCGCACCCGCCCCGACAACCAGGAGGAGGCCAACGTCTACAAGTCCATCAGCGACGAGCTGGACAAGCAGCTGCAGGGGATCACCCTCACCTACGAGCCCGGCGGCAGCGAGACCGCCAGCTACCAGGACGTGCTGAAGACCGAGATCGGCGCCGGCACTGCGCCCGACGTCTTCTGGATCCCCGGCACCGACGTGGCCGACTTCGCCACGCGCGGCCTGATCCTCAACCTGGCCGACCTGGCCGCCAAGACTCCCGGCTTCAGCGTGGACGCCTTCTACCCCGGCCCCATGCGGGCCCTCACCCACAACCCGCAGACCGGCGCCGAGGGCGCCGGCAGCGGCGCGCTGTGGGGCCTGCCGCGCGACGTGTCCACCTTCGTGCTCTACCTGAACAAGGACCTGCTGGCCGAGGCCGGGGCCGAGGACCCCATCGAGCTGGCCAAGGCCGGCAAGTGGGACTGGAACGCCTTCCTGGACGTGGCTAAGAAGGTGCGGGCCCTGGGCAGCGACATCTATGGCTACGGCGCCAACGCCTGGTGGGGCCCCTACGGCACGTGGATGAACGCGGCCGGCGGCGGCTTCTTCAACGCCGACCGCACCGCCTGCAACCTGGACTCGCCCCAATCCCTGGAGGGCCTGAAGTTCCAGCAGGACCTGTACCTGGTGCACAAGGTGGCCGTCCCCTACGGCGAGGACAGCGAGCCGCCCTTCCGCGCCGGCAAGGTGGGCATGTTCCAGAACGGCCGCTGGGCCACCCCTGGCATCCGCACCGTCACCTTCAACTGGGACGTGGTGGAGCTGCCCAAGGGCCCGGCCGGCACCGCCGGCAACTGGCTGTTCTGGGGCGCCTACGTGGTGAACGCCAAGACCAAGCACCCGGAGGAGGCCTGGAAGCTGGTGCAGGCCCTCACCACCGCCGAGATCCAGGCCAAGGTGTCGGCCATGGGCACCAACATCCCCAGCCGCGTGAGCAAGGAGGCCATTGACGCCTTCCTCACCTTCACGCCGCCGCAGAACAACCAAGCCTTCATCAACGGCCTGCAGGACAACCCCGTGGCCGAGGGGCCGCTGTGGGCCGGCAGCTGGCCCGACTTCGTGTCCGTGATGGACGCCCGGGTCTCTGCCCTGATGACCGGCCAGGAGACCATCGAGCAGTTCGCCGCCACCATCTGCAGCGAGGCCAACAAGGCCTTCGGCAAGTAAACCGCCTGTAGAACCGCCAGAGTTGCCAACTCCCAAAGAGTTGGCAACTCTGGCTTTGCCACGCCGAGCATGACCACCGCAACCCTTCCTCTCCGCAAACCTGCCACGGCGGCCTGGCTGGCCGTGCTGCCGATATGGCACCTGGTGGTGGCGCTGGCGGCGGCCGCAACGGGCGTCATCCTGCTGCCGCGGCTGTCCGAGGGCTTGTTGTTGGTGCCGGTGGTGGGGTTGCTGGCTGTGGCCGGCCTCAGCGCGGCCGCCGTGCCCTACATCCGCCGACGCAACCACCGGGGGCGAGTGTTGTCGCTGGCGGTGAACTACCTGGGCTTCCTAGCCTGCGCTGTGGGCCTGCTGCACCTGATGGGCGCCTTCACCGGCATTGACGACCTGGCCCGGCGCTTCGGCCGCGGGCTGCCCTTCCTGCTGCTGGCCTTCTTGGGCTACCTGGTGCAAGCGTACGCCGACCACTTCGAGTACTACCCCAAGCGCCAGCGCCGCGTGCAGGAGGCCGGCAAGGGGATCATCCTGGTCGGCCTGGCGCTCTTCTTCGTGGCCATCGTCAACTGGCCCGGCCTGCCGGCCCTGGCGCTCAAGCTGCTGCAGCCGGCGCACCTGGCCCTGCTGGCCCTGGCTGTCCTCTTCGCCGCCATGTTCTGGGGCATGTGGCGCCAGCCCACGGCCGAGGCCATGCATGTCAACAACGCCCGCGCCGAGACCCTGAGCGGCCTGCTGTTCCTGTCCCCCAACTTCCTGGGCTTCCTGCTCTTCTTCGCCGGCCCGCTGCTGTTGTCGCTGTACACCAGCTTCACCAACTGGGACGCGTTCGGCACGCGCGACTGGGTGGGGCTGGACAACTACGCCCGGCTGCTCAACCTGACCGTTGCTCGACTGAGCTCGCCCACGCAGCTGGCGGCCGAGGTGATAGACGTCAAGGTCTACGACGAGCTGGCCCGCTTCACCCTGTTCGGCCGCAGCTACGTGGTCGGCGCCGAGGACAAACTGTTCTGGATCTCGCTGCGCAACACCGTGGTCTTCTGCCTGATCGCCGTGCCGCTGAGCGTGATCCCGGCGCTCTTCCTGTCCAACATCCTCAACAGCCGGCTGCCCGGCATGAAGTTCTTCCGCGCCGTGTACTTCATCCCCAGCGTGGCCGCGGTGGTGGGGGTCTCCCTGATCTGGCAGTGGATGTACAACTCGGCCGTCGGCTGGATCAACTACGGCATCACCGTAGGCATCAACCTGCTCAACGGCGCCTTCGGCCTGGACATCGCCGACCCCAAGATCCGCTGGCTCTCCAGCGCGGACACCGCGCTGCTGGCTGTGGCGGTGATGGTGGCCTGGCAGACCATGGGCTTCAACACGGTGCTGTTCCTGGCCGGCCTGCAGAACATCCCCACCGTGCTCTACGAGGCAGCGACGGTGGACGGCGCAGACGCTGCCGGGCGCTTCCGCCACATCACCTTGCCGCTGCTGGCGCCCACCACGGTGTTCGTGGTCACCACCACCCTCATCCAGGCCTTCCAGGTGTTCGAGCCCATCTTCATCATGACCAACCCACCGGGCGGCCCCAACAACGCCACGCTGAGCATGGTGTTGTATCTGTACCAGAACGGGTTCCAGCGCTTCCGCCAGGGGTACGCCTCGGCTATCGCCTGGGTGCTGTTCCTGGCTATCTTCGTGGTCACCCTCATCCAGTTCCGCAGGCAGCGCGGCGGCGTCGCCTACGAAGCGTGACCTGCCCGCCGCCCGCGAGGCATGCGTCGGCCATGACCCACACCACCGAGATGGTCCGTCAACCTGTCCATCGCAGCCATCCCCTGCGCAAGGCCATCGCCTACACGGCTGCGTACACCGCGCTGCTGCTGTTCGGCTTCGTGGTCATCTTCCCCTTCCTGGTGATGGTGTTCACCTCCCTCAAGGAGCCGGCCGACACCTTCTCCTATCCCCCGCGGCTGCTGCCGCGCGAGGCGGTGACCGTGGAGGTACCCGGCTTCGACAAGCCCCTGCCCCTGTACACGGTGGAGGTGGACGGCGTCCAGCGCCAGATGGCCCTGGCCGTGACCACCGTGCGCGTGGGCGTCTTTGCGCCTCCGGACAACCTGGCCGCCACCGTCACCGTCCCCCTCGACGAGGTCACGCCCACGCGGGGCGCCGACGGCCAGGCTATGGCCGTGGTGGACGGCCAGCCCCAGCCCCTGTTCGACGTGAGCGTGAACGGCGGGACCGTGCCCATGGTGCGGCTGAGCCAGACGGCCCTGGGCCGCTTCGTGGACCCGGAGAACCCGCAGGTCACGGCGCTGGCCAACGTGCGCCTGAGCCCGCCGGTCACCCGCATCACCTGGCACCCGGAGAACTACCGCCAGGTGCTGGAGCTCAACGGCATGGGCCGCGCGCTGATCAACACCACCCTGGTGACGTTGATGGTGGTCATCGGGCAGCTGACGACCTCGGTGCTGGGGGGCTATGCCTTTGCGCGGCTGCGCTTCCCCGGCCGCGACACCCTCTTCCTGCTCTACCTGGGCACCATCATGATCCCCTTCGTGGTGCTCATCATGCCCCTGTACCAGCTCATGGTGCTGATCGGCTGGACCGACCGGCTGGCGTCCTTGATCATCCCCTGGGTGTTCACGGCCTATGGCACCTTCCTGATGCGCCAGTTCTTCCTGACCATCCCGCGCGAGATCGAGGAGGCGGCCCTGATTGACGGCTCCTCGCGGCTGCAGATCCTGACGCGCATCTTCATCCCCGCGGCCACCCCCGCCCTGGCCACCCTGGCCACCTTCACCTTCCTCTACGCCTGGAACAGCTTCTTCTGGCCGTTGGTGATCATCAACACCGGCAACACCGACAACCACGTGCTGACCCTGGCGCTGAACGTGCTGCGCGGCCGCGCGGCCGACAGCCCCAACCTGGTGCTGGCCGGCGCGGCTATCTCGGTGTTGCCCCCCATGGTGCTCTTCGTGCTGGCCCAGCGCTTCTTCATCGAGAGCGCCACCAGCAGCGCGGTGAAGGGATGAAAGCCGTCGCCTTCAGGGCGCTAGCCCGGATGGCCGGCGGCGCTCGTCTCGGCGGCGGATGGGTCGGCGGGCTGCTCCAGGTCAATGATCGCCTCTACCTGGGCGCCGTCCACCTGCCAACGCACGGGGTAGGGCGAGCGTCGCAGCAGGGCCCACACCGCCCGGTTCTCCGCCCGGAAGATGGCGACCAGCCGCTGCACGCCGTGCTGCCGGGCGTGCTCGGCCATGAACGTTAACAGACGAGAACCGATCCCCTGGCGCTGCAGGTCATCGCGCACGCTGATGGCCGCCTCAGCCGTGGTGGGGTCCTCGGGCAGCCGCACATAGCGCGCCGCAGCGACGGGCTCGTCCGGCGCGCCGGGCAGGTCGGCAAAGGCGAGCCAAGCCACGTCGGCCGGCGGCTCCAGCCGGGCCAGCCGCTCCGCTTCCCGCTGCACCAGCTCCGGCGATGGCTGCTGTAGGGCTTTGCTGAACCGCAAGAACCGGCTCTCCGGGCTGAGGTTGTTGAACAGGCGCACCAGGTGAGCAGCGTCCTCCGGCTGCTCTGGCCGCACCCGGACCTCTAGGCCGCCGGCGGTCTGAAAGCGGAAGGTCTCGGCTTCCATGCGTCTGCTGCGCTCAATTCATCGCCGTCTTCGACGTGGTCCGCGCCGGCAGGTGGAAGGTGACCTCCACGTCTCGCCCTAGGGTGGTCCAGGTCACGTGGTACGGGGAATACTGCACCACCTGCCACACCGCCTCGTTGGTGCCGCTGAAGCGCGCCGTCACCTTGCGGATGCCGTCGGACCGCGCCTGGTCCAGCACGAAGTAGACCAGCCGCGAGCCAATGCCGCGCCGCTGCATGTCGTCGCGCACCACCACGTGGATGGTCGCCTGGTCGGCCGCGGTGCGCGTGTAGCGGCCGCACGCCACCGGCGTGTTCGGCTGACCGGGCAGGTCGGCGAAGGCCAGCCAAGCCTTGCTGACCTCGGGGTCTAGGGTCGAGAGCCGGCTGGCCTCCCGCTGCGCCTCGCCCGGACTTGCCGCCGCCGCTGGGTCGCCGAAGCGTTCCCGGCGACTCTCGGGGCTGAGGTGCTGCAAGAGGTCTGCCATGTAGGGGACGTCCTCCGGCGTCTCCGGGCGGACGTGGATGGGCAGGCCGTCGTTGGTCTCAAAGCTGTACACCACGGGACCGGGCATGTTGCGCTCCTTTCGCAAGCGATAGTGAACGCCCTGGGCGTCCTTCTGGGAACGCCCTCGGCGCACGGTGCGGGTAAGGTCCACGACTACGTCGGTCTCCGGGCCGTGGACCGTCGTGGTTACCGGATAGGGCGACTTGGCCAGCAAGCCCCAGACGCCGCGGTTGTTGGTGTGAAAGGTGCCCACCAGGCGAGCGATCCCGGCTGCTCGCGCCTCTTTAGCTAGGTAGAGCAGCAACCGGGTGCCTACCTCCTGCCGCTGCAGGTCGTCGCGCACGGCGATGGATACCTCGGCCACCTGGGGATCGGGCGTGCGCATGAACCGGAAGCCTGCAATAGGCGCATTGGGCTCCCCAGGTAGGTCCGCAAAGGCAATCCAAGCACGGCCCCGCTCTGGGTCTACCTGCGCCAGGGCGGCGGCCTCGCGACGCACCAGCTCCGGATCCGGGTTTTCCAGCGGCTCGTTGAACCGGAAATAGCGGCTCTGCGGGGAGAGGTGCTCGAAGAGGTTGACCAGGTGGTCCACATCTCCCGGCGTCAGAGGCCGCACCTTTACCTTCAGGCCGGTTCTCGTCTGGTACGTCCGCCATCTCTTGGTGGTTGCCATAATCATGTAAAAATGACGCACTGCGTCATGACCAAAGTATAGCACGCCCGTTAGAAAATGTCAAAACGCAACATCTTTCACAACCTGGAAAGCGATTTCTTACAGTTATGACAACCTCCTCACTCCTCAACCGCGCCTTGCCGCCCTCGTCGGACGGCCAAGACAGTCTGGCGCGGCGACCGGCGCGCCTCTACGACGCCTATGTGTTCGACCTGGACGGCACCGTCTACCTGGGCGACACCCTCCTACCCACCGCCGGCGACACCATCATCGCCCTGCGCAGGCTGGGCAAGCGCACGGTTTTCCTCTCCAACAACCCCACCCACACGCGCCACGAGTACGCCGCCAAGTTGACCCGTCTCGGCCTACCCACGCCGCCGGAGGACATCGTCACCTCCGGCCAGGTGATGGCCGACTTCCTGAGCCGTGAGCTGCCCGGCGCTCGTCTGTTTGTGCTGGGCGAGGAGCCCCTGCTGCAGGTGCTGGCCGAGGCAGGGTTTTCCTTCAGCGACGACCCCACCCGCGTCGACGCCGTCATCGCTAGCTTCGACCGCACCTTCACCTACCGCAAGCTGCAGATCGCCTTCGACGCCATCCGGGCCGGCGCCCGCTTCTTCGCCACCAACGCCGACCGCTACTGTCCCGTGCCCGGCGGCGGCCAGCCGGATGCTGCGGCTATCATCGCCGCGGTCGAGGCGTGCACCGGTGTCCAGGTGGAGGCGGTGGTGGGCAAGCCTTCCCGCTACACGGTGGAGGCCATTCTGAACAAGCTGCAGCTGCCGCCGGAACGCTGTCTCATGACCGGAGACCGGTTGGAGACCGACGTGGCCATGGCCCTCAGCGCCGGCATGGACGCCGCTCTGGTCCTGACGGGCGCTACCACGGCCGCCCAAGCGCAGGCCTCCGTCATCCGGCCCACCTACGTGCTGGACCGGCTGGCCGACCTGCTTCCGGCGTGAGGCGCCTATGGCCACATCTCCTTTGGTTCTAGGCATTGACCAGGGCACCAGCGGCACCCGGGCCGTAGTGATGAACGCTGACGGCGCCGTGCTGGGCTATGCGTACCGGCCCCTAGCCCGCATCTACCCGCAGCCGGGATGGGTCGAGCAGGACCCTTGGGCCGTGGTGAGCGGGGTGGCCGAGGTCGTGGGCGAGGCGGTGGCGCTGGCCGGCTGCCGCAGCGCCGACATCGCCGCCTGTGGCATTGCCTGTCAACGGAACACCGACTTCGTGTGGGACGCGGTCACGGGGCGTCCCCTGGCCAACGCCATCACGTGGCAAGACCTGCGCACCCTGCCCCTGGTGGCCGAGCTGGACGGCTGGGAGCGGGCGGCGGAGCGGCGCTACCGGCTGGGGTACTACCCCGGACCGTACAGCTCTGCGCTGCACCTGGCCTGGCGGATGGCCAACGAGCCGGCGGTAGCCGCAGCGGCGCAGGCGGGCACTCTGCGCATCGGGCTGTCCGCCGCTTGGTTGCTGACCGCGCTGGGCCGGCCGGTGGGCCACTGCATGGACTACTCGCTGGTGCAGGCGCTGGGGCTCTACGACTTCCGCAGCCGCCGCTACTGGCCGGAGTGGCTGGATCGGCTGGGGGTGCCGGCCGACGCCTTGCCCAGCGCGCAGCCCACCCTCCATCCCTTTGGCACGCTGCGAGTGGTGGACCGCCTCGGCCAGGCGGCCGACGTGCCGGTGCTGGCCACCATCGGCGATCAGCAAGCGGCCCTGTTCGGCTACGGCTGTCACCGACCGGGCGAAGCGGAGTGCACCCACGGCACGGCCACCTTTGTAGACGTCTTCGTGGGCGACCAACCGCCCGAGCAAGCGCTGATCAACGTCTACTTCGCCTGGGACCTGGGCCACGGACCCACCTACTGCCTGGAGGCGGACGCCACCGTCACCGGCGCAGCCGTGCGCTGGATGCGGGAGAGCCTGCGCCTTTTCGACCACGACCAAGAGCTGGACCAGCTGGCGGCCTCGGTGGCCGACGCCGGCGGGGTTGTGTTCGTGCCGGCTTTCACGGGGCTCAACGTGCCCTACAACGACCACTCGGCGCGCGGCACCATCCTCGGCCTGACCCTGGGCAGCACCCGCGGCCACATCGCCCGCGCCTTTCTGGAGGCCCTAGGCTTCCAGGTGCGGGCCATCCTGGAGACGATCCAGGCCGAGACCGGCCTGCACATAGATCACCTCTATCTCGGCGGCGGCCTCTCGGCCAGCGACATGGCCTGCCAGATCCAGGCCGACCTGTTGGGCATCCCCACCGTGCGGCCGGCGGTCACCGAGACCACGGCGCGCGGCGCAGCCCTGCTGGCCGGACTAGGCGCCGGCCTGTGGCGCGGCCTGGAGGACCTGCCGCCGCTGCCGGGGCCGTTGAAGGTCTTCGAGCCCAGGCTCTCGCCCGAGGCTCGGGATGCCGCCTACGCGCGCTGGCAGCGGGCCGTGGAGCGGGCGCGGCGCTGGGATTGAACGGTGAACAGTAACCGGTGAACGGCATATGTCTCGCGTACAAGTCACTCGCGACGGCCTGACCGTTGACGGACGGCCGCTCTACCTGCTGGCCGGCCAGGTGCACTACTTCCGCTGGCCCCGGGCCGAGTGGCGAGAGGTCCTGCTGAAGGCCAAGGCCGGCGGCCTGAACGCCGTTGACACCGTCATCCCCTGGAACCTGCACGAGCCGGCGGAGGGCGCCTACCACTTCGCCGACGAGGCGGACCTGCCCGCCTACCTGGACCTGATGGCCGAGCTGGGGCTCTACGCCATCGTCCGGCCGGGGCCGTACATCTGCGCCGAGTGGGAGAACGGCGGCTTCCCCGCCTGGCTGACCGCCCGCCTGCGCCCAGAGGAGAACGGCCTGGCCCTGCGCACGCTGGACCCCCGCTTCCTGGAGCCGACCCTCCGCTGGTTCGATCGCCTGATCCCCCTGCTGGCCGAGCGACAGCTCGACCGCGGCGGCCCCATCCTGCTGGTCCAGATAGAGAACGAGCACTGGGCCAGCGGCGTCTACGGCCACGACGCTTACCAGGAGCGGCTGGCCGAGGCGCTGACCGAGCGCGGCATCACCGTGCCCCTCTACACCTGCATGGGCGCGGGCCGGCGCTGGCCGGAGTTCCGCAACGGCTGGAACGGCCTGGCCGAGAAGTTGGTGGCTACGCGCAACCTCTGGCCCGACAACCCCCTGGTCGTCAGCGAGCTGTGGAGCGGTTGGTTCGACGACTGGGGCAAGAGCCGCCACAACGGCAAGACCCCCGCCAGCCTGGACTGGAAGCTGCACGAGCTGCTGGCCGTGGGCTGCGCCGGGCTGAGCCACTGGGTGTGGGCCGGCGGCACCCACTCCGCCTACTGGGGCGGCCGCACCGTAGGCGGCGACACGGTGCACATGACCACCAGCTACGACTACGATGCGCCGGTGGGGGAGTACGGCCAGCTGACCGAGAAGTTCTACGTCGCCCGCCGCCACCACCTTTTGCTGAGCACGCTGGGCGCTCAGCTCAGCCGGCTGCTGGCCAACGACGCCTTGCAGCCTGGTCCCCGCGTGCTGGCCCCCAAGGCCGTACCGGGCCGCGCCGCCGCCGGCAGCGAGCCCTATCGCAACGTGCGCCTGGGCGACATCAGCGCCACCTTCCTCCAAAACCCCACCCTGGAGCGGCAAACCCACCAGCTCTTCTTGCCGGCTACCGGCGACTCGCCGGCTGCGCACCTGGCCGTCGAGGTGGAAGCGGCCAGCATCAAGCCGATCTTCGCAAACTTGCCCTTGGCCGACAGCGGCGTCGTGCTGCGGCTGCACACCTCCCGTCTCCTGGGCTTCTGGCAGCTGCCGGCGGGCGACGTCCTGGCCTTCTTCGGCAGCGAGGGCGAGGTAGGACAGATAGAGCTGCTGGCTCCGACGGCCTGGGCGGTGCAGGACGCCGACGGCTGCGCGGCGGCGGTCGAGGGGTGCCGGCTCTCCCTGCGCTACTGGATCGGCCGGCGGCCGACGGTGGTGCGCGCGGCGGTGGCCGGCCGTCCCTGGTCCATCGTCCTGCTCACTCACCACCACGCCGAGCGCTGGTGGCCCATGGGCGACGCCGGCTTCGTCGTCGGCCCTGACCTGGTAGTGGACGGCCAAGGGAGTGGAGATGCCGAGCTGCGGGATCTGCCCGCCGGTCGCCGGCCCGTCTACCACATCGGCGCCGACGGCCGACGGCGACGCCTGCCGGCCGCAGCCGACCTAGCGCCCCCCTGGGCTGCCATCGAGCTGGGCGCCCCGCAGCGCCTGGCGCTGGCCGAACGCGAGGCCCAGGACGGCTGGCAGCCCCTGGCCCGGCCTGAGCCGGTGGAGGCCTTAGGGTGTGGGCTGGGCTACGCCTGGTATCGGGCCGAGCTCAACCTGAGCGAACCGGTGGAGACGACGTTGACTGCGCCGTGGCTGGCCGACCGGGCCACGGTGTTCGTGGACGGCGAGCAGGTGGGCGTGCTGGGCGTGGACCCGTGGCAGCCGCTAGCCGGAGGCCGTTGCACCCTGTCCCTGCGGCTGGCCGCCGGCCGCCACGACCTGCGCCTGCTGGTGGACAACCTGGGGCGCTTCAACTACGGCAGCAACACGGGGGAGCGCAAGGGGCTGCTGGACACGCTCTACTGGGGCGGGCGCCAAGAGGACATCACCGCCGGCTGGACGGCGCTGTGGCAGGAGGCGGTCTTCGCCGGCGAAGCCCTGGCCAACGCCAAGCCGGCCCACGTCCGACCCGATGCGGCCGACGTGGCCCTGGACAACTTCCCTCTCAGCGCGGCCAGCGTGTGGCTGTTGCGGGAGATCCACGTGCCGGCCGGCCGCCGGGCGGTGTTAACCCTCATCGGCGACCGCAACCCCGGCGCCCTGTTCGTCAACGGCCAGACCGTAGCCCGCTTCAGTCGGCACTACGGCGGCGGCTACATCAAGGCGGACATCACCCCGTGGCTACGGCCGAGCGCCAACGTCGTGGCCCTGCAGATCCAGGACTACGGCGGCCTGCCGTGGCGGGCCAGCCTGGTGCACTTCGACCCGTCTCAGGCGATCCAGGCTGGCTGGAGCTTCCGCTGCGGCGTGACGCCGGGCGCGGCGGATGCCGGCCGCGGGGGCGCTGCCTTCTGGCGCTACCGCTTCCGCTACGATCCGGCCATCCACGGCCCTGGCCCCTTCCGCCTGGTCCCGCAGGGGCTGGTCAAAGGGCAGATCTGGCTCAACGGCCGCAACGTGGGACGCTACTGGCAGGTCGGCCCCCAGGAGGCCTACAAGCTCCCCGGGTCTTGGCTCCAAGGCGAGAACGATCTCTTGCTGCTGGACGAGGTGGGCGTCTCCCCCGGCGAGGTCGTCATCGAGGCGGCCTGACCGACGCGCCGCCCAACGGCTTTCAACCCTCCGGCTCGGCAGCCAGCGCCTCCAGCACCACCTCTGCGATGTCGGTGAGGCGGGTGATCCGATCAGCCCATCGGCGGTGAGCGGCGCCGATCAGCAGGGTGGGCACCAGGTGCTCGGTGTGGTTGCGGTGGGTGCAGTCCTCCAGGTTGCCGTGGTCGCTGGTCACGACGACCAGGGTTCGGCACAGGTCTAGCCCGTTCAGCAGGCCGCCGAGGAACGCGTCGCGCGCCTCGATGGTCTCGACGGCAGAACGGCAGTCGGCCTCGTGCCCGGCCACGTCAGTGAACCAGTCGTCGAAAAAGGTCAAGTCGTAGTCGGCGGACAGCCGCGCCAGGATAGCGCCGGCCTCAGCGGGACTGCGAACGGGCATGTTGGGGTAGCCGATGTTGTGCCAACCCACATTGGTGATGTCGGGGCTGAGCGCGCGGCCGGCAACTAGGTCGTCGGCGGTGCGCAGGGGGATGCCTGCGGCCTGAGCGGCGAAAGGGATGGCACCCAACACCCGCCGGCCGCTGGCCACAGCGTCCAGATGAGCTTGCGGATACGCGTTGACCAGCGTCACCCGGAAGCCCAAAGCCAGGGCGCGGGAGAAGATGGTTTGGCGCAACAGCTCCCGCAGGGGCGCATGAGGCCGGGGGCCGTAGTGGCCGCCCACCAGCTGAGGGGCGTTGAGGCCGGTGAGCAAGGCCGCTTGGCCGGTGGCGCTTTGGGGCCGGCCAGGCACGCCCAGGCCGGCGTCGGTGGGCACCAGAGAGGCCATCGGCGTTTGGACACGGCCGGTGGAGGCCAGCAGCCGGGCGCCCCCCAGAAGACCGCTCAGCACAGGCAAGTGGGCCCTGGCAAACGGATTAACGAGCGGATCGTTGAGTCCCAAGCCCACGCCGTCCCAGAAAACAAACACGATGCGCATTGGAGTAGAGCGTTGCCCTGCAGGTTATGGTTCGGCGGTCGCCGCCGCGCGGATGGCGGCGTAGGCTTCGAAGTCCTGCTCGAAGAAATCGCGCAGGGCCGCCACAAAGCCCTCCGTTCGCTCCAGAAGCGGCGTATGGCCACAGCCTTGAAAGACTTCGAGGTTGTTGGCTCCCGGAATAGACAACAGCAAGCGCTCTTGCACCCGGCGCTCCACGATATGATCCCGGTCGCCGCAGACCAGGAGCACGGGCAAGCGCAGCCGAGCCAGGGCCGGGAGCGGTAAACGCCAGTCGGCCAACGCCTGGGCCGTGGCGGTAAACGCCGCTGGCGCCTGGCTCAGGGCGTCGTCCACCAGCTGTTGCACCAAGGCGTCAGGGGCCCTGGCGGGCATGGTGCTGGCCAGGGCTTGCAGCAGCAACGGCCGATCGTGTCGCATCTGCTCTAGCAGCGCCATGGCCTCCGGCGGCGTCGGCGTGCCGTCCACCGAGGGCGTGCTCACCAGCACCAGCGAGCGCAGGCGGTCCGGCTCGGCCAGGGCGTAGGTGAGGGCCACCGCCGCGCCCAGGGAGTGGCCAACCAGGTGAAGGCCGTCCAGGCCCAGGCCGTTTACCAGCTCGGCCAACGTGGCCGCCAGGCGCTCAACAGCGTAGCCGTCCGGGTCGGCCGGGGGATCGCTCTCACCGTGTCCCGGCAGGTCAAAGCGATAGGCAGTGTAGAGCTCGGCCGGCAACAGGTTTGCCACCGGCTCCCACCAGCGCTGGGTTGCAAAGCCGCCGTGGACGAAGAGAACTGTCTGCGGGCCGTGGCCCGAGCGGGTCCACGAGAGGCGGCGGCCGTGCACGTCAAGGTGAGGCATGGCGGTTCGTGCGCAAGAGCTGAAGAGGCAGGGAAACCAAGAGCCGAGACGGTTCGCAGTCTAGGCGTGAAAGCGGATGTGGATCACGTCTCCGTCCTGCACAATGTAATCGCGGCCGTGCAGGTGAACGACGCCCAGATCGCGCGCGTGGGCCATGCTGCCGGCCGCCAGCAGGTCCTGAACCGACACCACTTCCGCGCGAATGAAGCCGCGCTGCATGTCGCTGTGGATTTTCCCTGCAGCCTCCCACACCGTGCTTCCCCGGCGCAGCTCCCAGGCCCGCAGCACCTGGCCGCCGGTGGCCGTGAAGAAGGTGATCAGGTCCAGCAGGGCAAAGCCGGCCCGGATCAGCGCGTTGAGGCCCGGCTCCGGCAGCCCCAGGTCGGCGCGATAGGCGGCGGCCTCCTCGGGCGGCCAGGTGTTTAGCTCGGCCTCAAGGGCCGCACACAGCACAACCACGGCCGCGCCCTCCTGGGCAGCGTGTTGCCGAACTCGGCGGGCGGCCTCGCCGCCGTCGGGCAGGTCCGCCTCGCCGACGTTGACCACGTACAGCCGCGGCTTGGCCGTCAGCAGGTTCAACGGACGCAACAGCTCGGCCTCCACTTCGTTGATGGGCAGAGTGCGCAACAGCTTGCCTGCGTTCGCATGGGCCACGGCGCGCTCCAGCAGGTGCATTTCCGCTGCGTATTCCTTGGGCGCCGCCTTCGACTGCACGTGCAGCTTCTCCTGGCGGCGCTGCAGCGTGGCCAAGTCCGCCAACAGGAGCTCGGTGTCCACAGTGGCAATGTCGGACACCGGGTCGAGCCGCTCCGACACGTGGGGGATATCGGGATCGTGGAAGGCGCGCACCACCATGGCCACGGCGTCCACATTGCGGATGTGGCCAAGGAACTGGTTGCCCAGGCCCGCGCCTTGGCTGGCGCCTGCCACCAGGCCGGCGATGTCCACGAACTCCACCGTGGCCGGCACGACCTTCTCCGGTCGGATCAGCCGAGCCAGGGCATCGAGCCGAGGGTCGGGCACGGCCGCCACGCCCACGTTGGGGTCAATGGTGGTGAAGGGGTAGCCGGCCACCGCCGCGTGGGCGCCGGTCAGCGCATTGAAAACCGTGGACTTGCCGACGTTGGGCAGGCCAACGATGCCGATCTGTAGGGACATGACCTCTTACATTCGCCATGCTGCTGCGGACATGCCGCCGGCTCTCGGCGGACCGGCCGACATTTCCGCTGTGCGGTGGAGGCGCCGCCACAGCTTACAGCGCAGCGCTGCCATTGCCGTCGGCGGCCAACAAGTGGATGAAGTCCTCGATGCTAGGCACCAAGATAGCCTGGCGCAACAGCTGCTTCAGCCGCTGCGCGTCCGCGATGCGCTCCACAGCCGCCTGCACGGCCTCCGGCACCGCGCCAAACCGTACCTCCAACGCCGCCAACACGTCGTCGCGCGCAGCCCGCACCAGGCCCTGCTGCAGGCCTTCCTGCAGACCCTCGCGTCGGCCCTCCTCGAGGCCCTGCTGCTTCCACTTGGCCGTCCAGTCAATCACCGCCTCGTCCAACATGTCTCGCACCTCCTGGAGGTCCTGCACCTCCGGCA
>JANWYQ010000086.1 GCA_025055015.1 Caldilineales bacterium | reverse complement strand
CAGGGTGGCCCACTCCTCGGCCGGCACCTCAGCCAGCTTGCGGCCATCGGACAGCACCTGGTGGCTCGGGTACAGGCTGAAGGGGTAGAGGAAGTAGGTCGGATCCTGGCTGCCGGGCAGGAAGCTGATGGTCATCTCCAGAGCGTCCTTGGCGAAGGTGATCTTGCTCATCACGTCACCCTCGACGTTGGGATCACCGATGCGGCGGCAGTACTCGATGGAGGTGGCGCCGGACTTGGGATCGCAGTCAATCTTGGCGCCCAGCATCATGTCCTCGACGCTGCCGGGGGTGCCGTCGCTCCAGGTGTAGGGCTTGAGCTTGTAGGTGACCGTCAGCTTCTTCATCTTGACGGCGCTGGTGCCGTCGTACTCCACGGTGTTGCCGTCGGCGTCAATGATCTTAACGCCCTTCTCCAGCTTCACCGCCTGGCCGCTGGCGTCGTAGACCATGTCGCCCGCCTTGACCTCCACAGTTTCGTTGGTGGCCAGGCCGGACTCGATGGTGGACAGGCCGTCCTGCAGCACGGGCTGGAAGTCGAAGCTGTACTGGGAGACGATGTGGCCCTTGGCGGGGATGAAGATCACACGCTGTACGGCCATGCTGGAGACCAGGGACCAAGCGCTGTCGGGCTCCTGGGTCATGCCGATGACGATGGTGTCGCCGCCGTCGGCCAGCTTCCACTCCTGCAGGTTGGCCGTGGCGTACTCCGTCGGGTCGGGGCGGATGCCCTCCAGGTCCGCGCTCCAAGCCTGGGCCTCAGCGCGGTTGAAGAGCGGGATGGAGACCACGTCCTTGGCGAACTCCTTCTGGACGATGTCGTAGGCGGCGATGCGCTCGTCGCGGATCAGGGTGTTGTTCGCCTTGACGATGGCCTCGCTGGCCACGGGGTTGCACCAGCCCATGAAGTTCTGGCCTTCCCAGTTGTTGCTGGGCAGCGGGATCTGGTCGCAGGCGTAGAGGGTGCGGCCGCTGGGGTCAGCCTGGCCCACCCAGGCGAAGGCGCCCAGCTCGAAGTCACGGCGGCTCAAGCCGGTGGTGTCGCCGAACCACCAGGACGCGGGCACGTGCTGGCGGATGATCTGGATGCCGCAGGCGCGCATCTGCTGCTCGAACACTGCCGCCCAGGTCTGGCGGAACTGAGCCGTGGTGGTCGTGAACTTCAGGGCGAGCACCTCGCCCTTCTCGTTCTGGCGGAAGGGGGAGCCCTCTACCGTCTTCCAGCCGGCCTCCTCCAGCAGGGCCTTGCCCTTGTCCGGATCAAACCAGGGGAAGTCATAGGGGCCCTTGTACGCCCAGTGGCTCTTGGGCAAGAAGGAGTCCATCAGCAGGACGCTGGGGTCCTCCACATAGGGATAGACCGAGGCGATCAAGGCATCGCGGTCGGTGCAGTGGGCGATGGCCTTGCGCACCCGCAGGTCGCTCAGGATCGGGTGGGGGGTGGTGTAGTCCTCGGCCACCACCTCCTTGATCACCTCTTTCTCGACGATCTTCTCGACCTCCTTGATGACCTCGACGGGCTTCTCGACCTGGACCTCCTTGACGACCTCGACGACCTGGGTTACAACCTTCTCCACCGTCTGAGGCTCAGGCTGGGGGCAGGCCGCCAGGACCATCGCGGAGATCACCAGGACGGCGACGAGTGTGAACAGTTTGAACCGATTCATCTTCTCCTCCGCATGGGAATGGAAATGCTGTTGCGTGCCGGCAAGATAGGATGGGATGGAATGGGAGCGACCCACAGCGGGGCACGCTTTCCACCGAGGATCGCTCGCTCAACGCTGAGACGCGTTTTGCACCAGGGGGATGGGGAGCACAAGCTTGCCAGGCTTTGTTGCGCGTGGAGTAGGTAGGGTAGCAAGAGGTCTCCTTTCTAGCACGTGCACACCCTCGCACGGCAGGGATGACAGGCTGTTTGAGAAGGCCTCCGCGTCGGCGCAAGGATACCATAGGGCTCATGTTTGCGCAAATTGCGCTACCCGCTGGTTGTTCACCAATAACACCAACGGACAGGCGCTTGGGTTCAATCGAAGTTCACCCTCTTCTTTGCACATTAGCCTTCTGTTTGGCGGCCCAGTCCAGGGTCCAGGTCTCGAAGCGATTGCCGCCCAGGGTGTAGAACGTGCGCTGCAGGTAGGGCTTGGTGACGTTGACCACGTTGTAGTGGTACAGGGGCGCAAACGCAGCCGCCGTGTCGGCGAGGATGCGCTCCGCCTCCCGGTAGAGGGCCTTGCGCTCCTCGGGGTCGGTGCTGCGCCGCGCTGCGTCGGTGAGCTCGTTGTAGCTGCGGCCGTCGGGGCCCAGCGGCGCCTCGGCGCTGGCCTGCCAACGCAGCAGGTTGGCGCCTTGGTCGGTGTTGAACACCTCGTGCAGCCAGTTGTTCTGGTCCGGGTAGTCGCCGCAGTAGCCCAGCCGCCAGACGTGGGGCAGCGCGTCAGGTGCTGCGTTGCTGTTGAGCAGGCCCAGGTACTCGCGCCACTCGCGGCTTTCCACCTGCACCTCGATGCCCAAGCCGTTTCGCCACATCTCGGCCACCGCCTGCGCGATGAGGGCCCGGCTCTCGGCCGCGTTGTGCATCAGCACCAGCGGGGGAAACCCGGCGCCGTTTGGAAATCCCGCCTCGGCCAGCCATGCCCGCGCCTGCGCCAGCGCTTGGGCATACCCCCACCCGCCGTGGGTCTCCGGCAGCGCCCAGGGCGCGATGGTGGGGTCGCCGGCCGCGCTGCCGAAGACGGTGGGCGGCGCAAAGGTGTTGGCCGGGATCTCGCCCCCGCCGGTCACCTGCTCCACCAACGCCACGCGGTCAATAGCGGCCGACAGCGCGCGACGCACCAGGACGTTGTCCATGGGCGGCCGGGTGTGGGTGAAGCCGTAGTACTCGGTGCAGGGCATGGGGAAGATCGTGAGCTCCTGGCTGAGGGTTGGGTCCTCCCTGACCTGCGCTAGCGCCGTGGGCGGCACCGTCACGCTGTCCAGCTCCCCTTCCCGGTAGCGGGCGAAGGCGTCGGTGTCGTCGGACCACATGGCCAGCTCGACCCGCTCGATGTTGCCCGGCGCCTGGCTCCAGCCGGGCCACAGGGGGTTGCGCAGCAGGCTCATGTGGTCGCCGTGGAACCAGCCGGCCAGCACGTAGGGGCCGTTGGTGACGATGTAGCCGGGCTCGGTCCAGCGGGCGCCGTACTGCTCTACGGTGGGCCGGTGTTGCGGTCGGTTGACCCACAGCCCGGCGATGGCGGGGAAGTAGCCGGCCGGCGCCTCCAAGGTGAACTGCACGGTGTACTCGTCCAAAGCTTTCACCGCCACGCCCTCCACCAGCGTTTGCAGCGCCTCGGCGCTGAGCGCGGCCGGATCTGCCTTGTGCAGCCTCTGACAGCCGGCGATGATGTAGTTCACGAACGCGTAGTCCGAGCCGGTGCGCGGGTCGCAGGTACGGCGCACGGCGAAGACGATGTCGTCGGCCGTCACCGGCTCCAGGGGCACCACGCCGGCGCTGGGCGTGTAGCGCACCCAGCGCACGTCGTTTCGCAGGGTGAAGGTCCAGGTCAGGCCGTCCTCGGAGGCGCTCCAGCCGGCGGCCAGCTCCGGCTCTACGTTGCCCTCGGCGTCGAAGCCGGTGAGGCCCAGGAAGAGGTTCTCCACGACGTCCACGCCTGCGTTGTCAATCACCAGGGAGGGGTCAATGGACAGGGGCTCCGTGCCCAGGTTCAGGTGCACGGTCACCGGACCCTGGTCGAGGGAGGGCGTTGGGGTCACCTCCACCAAGCGCTCCACGATCACCGTCTCCTTGACCACCACCGTCCTGACCGTCTCCACGGTTTCTCGCACCACCGGCACGTCCTCGGGGGGGCGGTTGCACGCCGAGATCACCAGTAGCCCGGTTGCCAGGAGCAGCACGAGGAGGGATAGGCGTCGTTTCATCGGGGAGCGTTCCGGCGGCGGGGGACAGGTGGGTCGCCAGGGCGAGCCACGCCGGCCGCCTTCGCCGCAAGGGCGGGACGTCACTCGTACAGCCAGCAGGCCACGTAGTGCTCGTTGCCGTAGTCCTTGAAGGGGGGCTCCTGCTCGCGGCAGATGTCCATCACCCGTGGGCAGCGGGTGCAGAAGCGGCATCCCTTGGGCGGGTTGGCCGGGCTCGGCACGTCCCCTTCCAGGATGATGCGCTGGCGCTTCTCCTCCACGAAGGGGTCGGGGATGGGCACGGCCGAGAGCAAGGCCTGGGTGTAGGGATGCTTGGGGTTGCTGTAGAGCTCGGCGCGGTCGGTGAGCTCCACGATCTTGCCCAGGTACATCACCGCCACCCGGTCGGAGATGTGCCGCACCACCGACAGGTCATGGGCGATGAACAGGTAGGTCAGCCCGAACTGCGCCTGCAGGTCCTCCAGCAGGTTGATGATCTGCGCCTGGATGGACACGTCCAGGGCCGAGATGGGCTCGTCGCAGACGATGAAGTCCGGGTTCACAGCCAGGGCGCGGGCGATGCCGATGCGCTGGCGTTGGCCGCCGGAGAACTCGTGGGGATAGCGGTTGACGAAGTAGGGGTTGAGGCCGACCACCCGCAGCAGCTCCTGCACCCGCTCGCGGATCTCCTGCTTGTTGCCCAGGCCGTGCACCTCCAGGGGTTCCCCCACGATGGCG
>JANWYQ010000112.1 GCA_025055015.1 Caldilineales bacterium | reverse complement strand
CGAACCTTCAGCTACCGCATTGACCCCAAACTCTACAATGGGGTCATGCGCGTTATCATCGCCGGCATCCTGTTGGGCATCCTGGGCATGTTCCAGCCCTGGACGATCGCCCTTTACACCTACGGCTTCGTCCTGCTGCTCGTTTCGCTCCTCCTTTACATTCTCTGGAGCCACATCGTGCCGGCCCGACCCAATGCCGGGTCCTGAGCACGTTCCCGGAAAGGATACAAGGCCATGTCCGATTACACTCCTCGCCCCGAACACAAGTTCACGTTTGGTCTGTGGACGGTCGGCAACATCGGCCGCGACCCCTTCGGCCATCCCGTGCGGGACCCCCTCTCGCCGGTCGAGATCGTCCATCTTCTGGCCGAGGTCGGCGCCTACGGCGTCAACCTGCACGATAACGACCTGGTGCCCATTGACGCCACGCCGGCCGAGCGTGACCGCATCGTCCGCGAGTTCAAACAGGCCCTGGCCGATACCGGTCTCGTCGTGCCCATGGCCACCACCAACCTGTTCAGCGACCCGGCCTTCAAGGACGGCGCGTTCACGGCCAACGACCCGCGGGTGCGGGCCTACGCCCTGCACAAGACGATGCACGCCATTGACCTGGGGGTGGAGCTGGGCGCCAGGGTGTACGTTTTCTGGGGTGGCCGCGAGGGCGTGGAGACCGACGCCGCCAGGGACCCCGTCACCGCCATCAAGCGCATGCGCGAGGCCATCAACTTCCTCTGCGAGTACGTCCTGGACCAGGGCTACGACCTCAAGTTCGCCCTGGAGGCCAAGCCGAACGAGCCGCGCGGGGATATCTACACCGCCACCACCGGCCACATGCTGGCCTTCATCGCCACCCTCGACCATCCCGAGATGGTGGGGGTCAACCCCGAAGTGGCCCATGAGCACATGGCCGGCCTGAACTTCCTGCACAACGTGGCCCAGGCCTGGGAGGCGGGTAAGCTTTTCCACATTGACCTGAACGACCAGCTCTTCGGCCGCTATGACCAGGACTATCGCTTCGGCTCGGCTAACCCCAAGGCGGCCTTCTTCCTGGTCAAGTTCCTGGAGGATGTGGGCTATCAGGGCAGCCGCCACTTCGACGCCCACGCCTATCGCACCGAGGACTACGAAGGGGTCAAGGACTTCGCCCGTGGCTGCATGCGCACGTACCTCATCCTCAAGGAAAAGGCTGCGCGCTGGAACGCCGACCCCGAAATCCAGGCCCTGTTGCAGGAGATCAACCACGACGACGGCAGCATGGCGCCCTTCCAGGGGACCTATACGGCGGCCAAGGCGGCCGCGCTCAAGGCCCACAGCTTCGACCGCCAGGCCCTGGGCCGCCGCGGGCTGATGTACGAACGCCTCGACCAGCTCACCGTAGAAGTGCTGCTGGGAGTGCGGTAGGGATGGTAACCGGTTCCTGCTTGGCGATTCGGGATCGTTTTTTGTTCTCACTATCGGCCGAAAGCCGGGACGAAGGACGAACGACGAGGGACGGCGTTTTTCGTCTTTCGTCCTTCGTCGTTCGTCCGTTCCACTGGTGAATCGGAAGGCCCAATGACTGTCTTACTCGGTATTGACATTTCCACGACGGGGGCCAAGGCGTTGCTGGTGGCCGCGGACGGCCACGTGGTGGGCAGCGCCACCACGCCGTTGACCCTTTCCACGCCGAAGCCCCTCTGGTCGGAGCAGAACCCCTACGAGTGGTGGGATGGCGTCGTCGCCAGCATCCGCCGAGTCCTGGCCGAAACGGGCGTGAACCCCGGCCAGATCGCCGCCATCGGTCTCACCGGGCAGATGCACGGCTTGACCCTGCTGGACGAACACGGCGAGGTGCTGCGGCCGGCCATCCTCTGGAACGACCAGCGCACCGGCCCGCAGTGCGACGAGATCCGCCGGCGCCTGGGCAAAGAACGGCTCATCCAGATCACCGGCAACGATGCCCTCACCGGCTTTACCGCGCCCAAGATCCTGTGGGTGCAGCAGAACGAGCCGGAGGTGTACACCAAGGCTCGCCAGGCGCTGCTGCCCAAGGACTACATCCGCTATCGCCTGACCGGCGCCTACGGCTGCGACAAGGCCGACGGCGCCGGCACCATCCTGTTCGACCTCAAGGCCCGCGATTGGTCGCCGGAGGTCCTCGCTGCGCTGGACATCCCGGCCGCGTGGCTGCCGCCCACCTTTGAAGGCCCCGAGATCACGGGCCGGATGAGCCGGGAGGCGGCCGCGGTCACCGGGCTGGTCGAGGGCACGCCGGTGGTGGCCGGCGGCGGCGACCAGGCGGCCCAAGCCGTGGGCGTGGGCGCGGTGGAACCGGGCATCATTGCCCTGACCCTGGGCACATCGGGCGTCGTCTTCGCCACCACACCCACAGCCCTCATCGAGCCGGAAGGCCGGTTGCACGCCTTCTGCCACGCAGTGCCGGGTCGCTGGCACTTCATGGGCGTCATGCTCAGCGCGGCCGGCAGCCTGCAGTGGTATCGCGACACCCTGGCCCCCGACATGGGCTTCGATGCCCTCATCGCCGAGGCCGAGGCCGCGCCGCCGGGCAGCGAAGGGCTGCTCTTCCTCCCCTATCTCACCGGCGAGCGCACGCCCTATCCCGACCCGCTGGCGCGCGGGGCTTGGGTGGGCCTGACCATCCGCCACACCCGCGGCCACCTGACGCGGGCTGTGCTGGAGGGCGTGGCCTTCGGCATCAAGGACAGCTTCACCCTCATCGAAAACGCCGGTTTGGGCGCCATCCGGCAGGTGCGCATCTCCGGCGGCGGCGCCCGCAGCGCCCTCTGGCGGCAGATCATGGCCGATGTCCTCGGCGTCGAGCTAGTGACGGTGAACACGACCGAGGGCGCGGCCTACGGCGCGGCCCTGCTGGCAGCCGTCGGCGCGGGACTGTACCCCTCGGTGGACGAGGCCTGCGCGGCGGCGATCCGCATCACCGGCCAGACCCTGCCTTCGCCCCACGCCGAGGCCTACCGCGCCTGGTATCCCCGCTACCGGGCGCTCTATCCGGCCCTGGCGGGGGAGTTTGCGGCAGTCGCGGAGGTTATGAGGTAACTGGTTACTGGTTACTGGTGATCCGTCCTCCGTCGTTCGTCGTCCGTCCCGGAGTTTTTGTAGCACAACTGCTAGCAGTTGTGCTACAACTCCCCGTTCTTTCCCAGAGGCCTGCGATGAACAAGTACGGCTATCGCTTTTCCTTTGGACCATGGAACATCCACGAAGGCGCCGACCCCTTTGGGCCGCCGGTGCGGCCGAGCGTGCCCTTTGCCCGCAAGCTGGAGACGCTGAAGGACCTGGGCTTCGATGCCATGCAGTTCCACGACGATGACGCCGTGCCCGACCTGGACAACAAGACGCCGGCCCAAATCGCCGCCGAGGCCCAGGCCATGCGTCGGCTCCTGGCCGATCACGGGTTGGTGGCCGAGTTCGTGGCCCCGCGGCTGTGGGAACATCCCCTGACGATTGACGGCGCCTTCACGGCCAACGACCCCAAGGCGCGGGCCTACGCCATCGAACGAGCCAAAAAGTGCGCCGACATCGGCCGGGAGATGGGCACGAACCTGATGGTCCTTTGGTTGGCGCGCGAGGGGACCTATCTGCGCGAGGCTAAGGATGCCGTCACGGCCACCCATCGGCTGCTGGAAGCAGTCAACGCGCTGCTGGCCTACGACTCCGAGCTGCGCATCGCCATCGAACCCAAGCCCAACGAGCCGATGGACATCGCCTACATCCCCACCATCGGCCATGCCCTGACCATCGCCTTTCGTGCCGATGACCCGGCCCGCGTGGGCACCCTGGTCGAGTCGGCCCATGCCATCTTGGCCGGCCTCGACCCCGCGGACGAGATGGCCTTCGCCCTGGCCTTCGACAAGCTGTGGAGCGTCCATCTCAACGACCAGAACGGCCTCAAGTTCGACCAGGACCGCTCCTTTGGCTCCATTGACCTGCGCCGCGCCTTCAACCAGGTGCGCGTCCTCGATGAAAACCGCTATTGGGAAAAAGGCGTCGTCGGCCTCGATGTCAAGGCCATCCGCACCCAGCCCGCCGACCTGGCCACGAAGCACCTGCGCAACAGCCTGGCCACCTTCCTGCGGCTGGTGGAGGTCGTGCGCGGCCTCGACCGGGCGCGGATCGAGGAACTGCGGGCGGCCCGCGACTACGAGGAGCTCGACTGGCTCATCCTCAGCGCCTTGATGGGATAGGCGCCCACCCCTCCCTTGACCACAACCTCCATCCCGACCGCGCCATCATGGACCACAATCCCTTTCTCTTCGAGATGATCCGCTCCGAGCTGGAGGAGATCGTCGGTCCGGACTACATCCGCACCGATGAGCCCTCCCGGCTGGTGTATTCCACCGACTGGTCGTGGATGCCACAGATGTGGCTGGACCGCGGGGAGCGCCTGCCCACGCCCGACTACATCGTCCATCCCGGCTCGGCGGAAGAGATCAGCGCCATCATGGACGTGGCCAACAAGTACCGCATCCCGGTGGTGCCCTGGGGCGGCGGCTCGGGCACCCAGGGCGGCGCTGCCCCCGTCTACGGGGGTATTCTGCTTGACCTCAAACGCCTGGACAAGATCATCGCCATAGACGAAAAGTCGCTGACGGTGACGGCCCAGGCCGGCATCATCGGCCAGCAGCTCGAATGGGCGCTGAACGAGCGCGGGTTGACCTTGCCTCACTACGCAGCTTCTGCGAACTGCGCCACCCTAGGCGGGTATCTGGCCCCGCGCGGCACCGGCACGGTCAGCACCAAGTACGGCAAGGCCGAGGACATGCTCATCAGCATGCAGATCGTGCTGCCGACGGGCGAGATCATCCGCACGCCGCCGGTGCCGCAACACGCCTCCGGCCCGGACTGGCCCCGGCTGTTCCTGGGCGCCGAAGGCACTTTCGGCATCATCACCGAGGCGACCATGCGGGTCGAGTACCTGCCGGAGGCCCGGCTGCTGCGCGCGTTTCTCTTCGACAACCTGGGCAACGCCCTCGAGGCCGGCCGCCGCATCATGACCCGCCGCCTCCACCCCTTTGTCATCCGCCTGTATGACCCCGAGTCCACCCGCACCCAGGTCAAGCGGGTGCTCGGCTTCGACTTCCAGGGCGCCTACATGGTCATGGGCTTCGACGGCGACCCCGACATCGCTGCGCTGGAGGAGCAAAAGGCCATCGCC
>JANWYQ010000093.1 GCA_025055015.1 Caldilineales bacterium | reverse complement strand
ACGCGTACTTCTGGGCCACCCACACCGGCGCGGAGCTCGACCTACTGGTGCGAACGCGCGGCAAGGCCTACGGCTTCGAGATCAAATACGCCGATGCGCCCGGCCCCAGTCGTTCCATGCACATCGCCTTGCGCGACCTCGGCCTGGAGCACCTGTGGATCGTCTATCCGGGTCGGCAGGAATACCCCCTGGACGAACGACTCAGCGTCGTGCCGGCCGAGGCGCTGCCCCGGCTGACGGCGGCACTGCGGTGAGCATGACGATTGGAGGTTTTGCCATGACCTACCTTGACGCCGCCTACACCATCCTCAAAACCGCCGGCCAGCCACTCCGCTACGAGGAAATCACCGAGCGAGCGGTGGCACGGGGCCTTATCTCGCCCCAGGGCCCGACGCCGGACGCGACCATGGCCTCGCGGCTCTACACCGATACCCTGCAGGAGGGCTCCCGCTTCGTGCGCGCCGGCAAGGGCACCTTCGGCCTGGCCGAATGGCGGCCCAAGGGCATTGACGCGCACGCGGCCGAGATCAACACAGCCACGCGGCAACGTCTGCGCGAGCTTGTCCTGGCCATGCCGCCGGAGCGCTTCGAGGTGCTGATCCGCGAGCTGCTGATCCGCATGGGCTTCGACGAGAACACGGTCCAGGTGACACCCTACAGCGGCGACGGCGGGATTGACGTGACCGGGGTGTATCGTGCGGCCGGCCTGACTGAGGTGAACGCGGCGGTGCAGGTAAAGCGCTGGAAAGGCAGCGTCGGCGCGCCGACCGTCACCCAGCTACGCGGCTCGCTGCAGGTACACCAGCAGGGGATCATCATCACCACCGGTGACTTCTCCAAGGCGGCGCGCGCCGAGGCCGCCGCGGCCAACAAGACCCGCATTGGCCTGATCAACGGTGACGAGCTGATCGAACTGCTGGTGAAGCATCAGGTCGGCGTGGTCAAACGCACGTTGGAGGTAACCGCGCTGGATGATGAGTATTGGGGCGAGCTCGGCCCAGACGAGCAGTCGGAGAAAGTGTCACCACAACCACCGACGGTAAACATCCCGTCTCCCGAACATGCCAAGGCCTCTCCTACCCCTTCGAACAAGCCAACCGCTTTTGTCTTATTCGGCCAACGCTACCCGGCAACGACCTGGCGTCAAGTGCTACTGGGCGCTTGTGAGGAGCTGGCACGGCGACATGGCGCCGCCTTTGCGTCGGCTGCCTTCACCGTAAAGGGGCGCACGCGACAGCACATTGCTCCCAGTCCCGAGGGCATGGTTGCTCCGGCACAAATTCCCGACAGCGAGCTGTGGGTCGAGACCAACCAGAATGCGAAGTCGGTGGTGTGGGTCGTCAAGCGGCTGTTGACAGCGCTAGGACACGTGCCAGAGGTATTCGCGGTAGACATGGCTGGCTAGATCAGGGCTTGTAGACACAGGTATCCGTGAAGACCGCTGATTTCGCCCCAAGAACCTCTCCTCGGCTGCGACGATATGGGCTTGCACCTGGACGCCGAGACGCTGCGGGGAGGGGCTAGAGGCTGGCGCGCAACAGCCAGGGTGTCTTCGGCTCAGCCGCATAGGCGCCCAAGGGGACCGAAGCCCGCCTAACGTTGAATGCACCGCCGAACAGGGGTCTCAGGGCGTGAGGGCTCCGGCGCCGGGGACGAGGAAGCGGGGGTGGCCTCGGCGGGGGGCGTGGGCACCGGCGTCCAGTAGCTGCGCAGCTTGCGGCCGAAGGCGAGGTCGCCGCCCGGCCGCTCCTTGTCGCCGATCACGAAGCCGTAGCGGCCCACCCGCCCCTCGGGATGCCACACGGCCACCACGTACCGGCCGCCGGCCGGCAGGGTGACCCGCTGCGACTGGCGCTCCCAGTAGGAGGTGCGGCTGAAGGGCTCGAAGAAGGTGGGGGCGGGGCCCGGCGGCGGGGGAAGGAGCAGCGCGCCGCTGCCCCTCGGCTGCACCACCGCCGACGGCAGGGTGGCCGCCGGCAGGCCAGGGCCCATCAGCGCCATGGTGGGCGCGAAGTCCGCCTGTCCCTCGATCTGGGGGATCACCATCTCCAGCAGGATGCGCTGGCCGGCGCGGCCGTCGAAGGCGAAGTAGTCCACGTCCTGGCGGCCCTCCAGCGTGGCGTAGACCACGGTGGAGATGGTGGGGTCGTCAATGCGCCACGGCGCGGCTGGGCCGACGTCCTGCTCCTCAAAGTAGGGGCGGTGCGCCGCCGCCGGCAGGGCCAGCGCCAAGCTGGCGGCGAGGGCCAGCCCCATGGCCAAGCGCCAGGTTCGCAACATCGGAGGCCTCCTCTAAACAAAGTTGGCAACCCTCGTCGAGTTGCCAACTCTCGTCCACGCTACGTCAGGTCCAGGGTTCCCTTGTGCCCTTCGGCGTAGGCGGCCAGGATGCGCTCGGCCAGGGCGTCGGGGGACATGGCGCCGGGAGGCAGCTTGAAGGGCACCTTGCGCCACAGGGGCGTCTCCACCGCAGCCGGCCGCACCACGGTCACCCGCTGCTTGCGCAGCTCCTTGCGCAGGGCCTCGCCGAAGGCCTCCAGGCCGGCCTTGGCCGCGGCGTAGGCCGACAGGCCGGGCATGCGCATGCGCTCGCTGATGGCGCCCAGGAAGAACAGGTGGGCGTCGGGCGCCAGCAGGGGCAGGCTGTAGTGGGCGGTCAGGAAGGCGCCCGTCAGGTTGGCGTTCAGGATGCGGGCCCACGTCTCCGGGCTCATGTCGGCCACAGGCGCCGAGGTGATGTCGCCAGCCGTGTACACCCACAGGTCCACGGCGTCCACCTCCTGGCCGGCGGCCATCACCGCCTGTTGCACCTCGTGGGGCTTGCTCACGTCGGCGTCGAAGGCGTAGTCGGCCAGGCTGCCCAGCCGCGCCGACTGACGGGCCACCGCCACCGTGGTCCAGCCGTCGCTGCGCAGCCGGCGGAGCAGGGCCTGGCCGATCCCGCCGGCCGCGCCCCAGATCATCGCTGTCTTCATGGCGGGTCTATGGCTGTTCCTTCTGTTCGGCGTTGAGGGTGTCCAGCAGGGCCAGCAGCTCTCGGTTCGGCACGATGTCCTGCATGCTGTCGCCGTAGTGCTGATAGCGCACCATGCCCTGCTTGTCCACCACCATCAAGGCGGGCATGCGGCCGAGCTTCAACAGCTTGACCTCCTGCCCATAGCGGTTGGCCACGGTGTGGTCCGGGTCGGGCAGGCCGACGTAGGGCAGGCTCTCCTTGCGCCAGTAGTCGGCGAACGCCCGGCGGTCCTCCGGGCCGACCACCACGATCTCGGCGTCGCGCTGCACGAACTGCGGGTAGTCTTGGCGCAACTGCGCCATATGCCGGCGGCAATATGGTCACATGAAGCCGCGGTTGAACACCAGCACCACGTGCTTCCGGCCGCGGAAGTCCGCCAGGGACACCGGCCGGCCCTGGTGGTCGGGCAGCGTGAAGTCCGGGGCAAGCTCGCCCTGCAGTTGCTTCGCCATCGGATCCTCCTTAAAAGCGCCGGCCCGCCGGCCAGGATGCCGGCGGGCTAGAGCGGGTTGCCGGCGGGGACGCCAATCCCGTCCAAACCTCAGGCCGCGTCCCCGACCTCAGTCTACTACGGCACCAGCACGATGTCAATCACGTGGATCACGCCGTTGCTCGCCTGGATGTCTGCGGTCACCACCTTGGCCTTGCCGATCATCACCGTGTCGCCCATGCGGTTCACGGGGAGCTGGCGGCCCAGCAGGGTGGGCACGAAGCCCTTGTCCAGCAGCTCCGAGGCGGTGAAGCTGCCGGAGACCACGTGGTACAGCAGCACGTCCTTCAGCCGGCTAGGGTTGGCCAGCAGGGACTCCACGGTGCCCGCGGGCAGCTTGGCAAAGGCCTCGTCGGTGGGAGCGAAGATGGTGAAGGGGCCGGGGCCCTTGAGGGTCTCCACCAGGCCGGCGGCCTGGGCCGCGGTCAGCAGGGTGGTGAACTGGCCCGCAGCCAGGGCGGTGTCCACGATGTCAGCCGCAGGCGCAGCCGGCGCCTCGCCGCCCGCGCTCTCCGCAGCGCCCGCCATGGACGGCGGCAGGATGACTGCGTCAATGACGTGGATGACGCCGTTGCTGGCCTCAACGTCGGTGGCCACAATGGTGGCGTCGTTGATCTTGGCCGTGCCGTCGGCCACGGTGAAGCGCACCGTCTCGCCCTGCAGGGTGGCAGCGGTCAGGCCGTCCTTCACGTCAGCGGCCATCACCTTGCCCGCGATCACGTGGTAGAGGAGCACCTGCTTCAGCGCCTCTGGATCGGCCAGGAGCCCCTCCAGCGCGCCGGCCGGGAGCTTGGCGAAGGCCTCGTCGGTGGGGGCGAAGACGGTGAAGGGGCCCTCGCCCTTCAGGGCGTCCACCAGGCCGGCCGCCTGCACGGCGGTCACCAGGGTGTTGAACTGGCCGGCGGCGATGGCCGTGTCCACGATGTCGGGCAGGCTCACGCTGGGCTCGGCCGGAGCCGCCTGGGCCGACGGCGGCAGGATCACGGTGTCAATCACGTGGATGACGCCGTTGCGCGCCTTGACGTCGGTGGCCACAATGGTGGCGTCGTTAATCTTGGCCACGCCGCCCGCAACGGAGAAGGAGACCGGTGAGCCCTCCAGCGTCGCTGCGCTTAGGCCGTCCTTCACGTCGGCGGCCATCACCGCGCCGGGCAGCACGTGGTAGAGCAAGATCTTGCTCAAGGTCTCCGGATCGGCCAGCAGCGCGTCCAGGGTGCCCTCAGGCAGCTTGGCGAAGGCCTCGTCGGTGGGCGCAAAGACGGTGAAAGGGCCCTCCCCGCGCAGGGCGGCCACCAGGTCGGTAGCTTCTAGGGCGGCCACCAGGGTCTTGAACTGGCCGGCGGCGATGGCCGTGTCCACGATGTCGGGCGGGGCCGGCTCGGGGGTCGCCGGCGCCTCGGCGGCGGGCGGCGGCGCAGGGGTTTCGGCGGTTTGCGGTGTAGTCACCACGGGCTGGCAAGCCGCCAGCAACAGCGAGAGAACCAGCAGCAACGGCAAGGCAAGGCGTCGGGTCATGTCTCTGTCTCCTTTTCGTCTTGTTGGCAAAATCTGAGCAAAATCTAGACAGCCCGTACAATACCTGAACACACCCGCGCGCTCTGTGGCGTCTCTTCCAGTTGCACAGAAGCTGTTCACGTCATGGACAAACCAAAGGCCCCGAAAGACCGTGCAGCCGCCTAGGGCAGCTCCGCCAGAAACGCGTTCACGGCCTCCAGGAACGGCTCCGGGCACTCCTCCTGGGGCACGTGGCCGCAGTTGGGGATCACCACCAGCTCGGCGCCGGGGATCTCCGAGGCCAGGCGCACGCTCTGCTCCGTGGGCACGATGCGGTCGTCGTCCCCCGTGATCACCAAGACGGGCACGGTCAGCTCGTCCAACCGCTGGGCCAGGCCCAGGGGCCGGCTGGCGCGGGTCAGCTCCCACAGGGCGCGGTCCCAGTTCTCCGCCTTGAGGGGCTTGGTGTAGTTTTTCCAGATCTCGTCGGTGAAGCGGGAGGGGTCGTGCCAGGCGGAGCGGCCGAACTCGTAGCCCCACTCCTGGATGCGGCGCGCGATCAGGGGGCCCAGGTGGCGCATCTGCGGCGTGTTGAACAGGGGGCGCAGGAAGCCGGGCGACCCGCCGCCGGCGTAGATGGCCGCGTCCACCAGCACCAGCGCCTGCACCCGCTCCGGGTAGCGCAGCGCGGTGTAGGTGGCCACGGTGCCGCCGGCCGAGTTGCCCACCAGCACGGCCCGCTCGATGCCCAGCGCGTCCATCAGCCCCACGGTGAGGTCGGTCTGCGCCTCGGCGGTGTAGGGGTTGACGCCGTTGGGGAACTGGCCGGGCATGGGCCGCTCCGTCAGGCCGAAGGCTGGTCGGTCGAAGGCCACCACCAGGTGGTCCTCCGCCAGGGGCCCCATCACCTCGCGCCAGGTGTAGGTGCTGGCGCCGAAGCCGTGCAGCAAGACCAGCGCCGGCTCCCCCTGGCCGGCGATCTTGTAGTGGATGTCAACGCCGTTCACCTCCACGAAGCGGCTGTCGGGGTCGGCCAGATCGCGCGGGGGGACGGTGTCGGTCAGCGGCGGCACCGGCACCAGGAAGGGGCCGATGAGCACCACAGCCAGCAGAACCAGGAGCACGATCAGGATCACTTTGAGCGCTTTGGGCATGTTGTTTTTCTCCTTTCAAGATCAACCAGGCTGGACCAGCCTTCTCCTGCGCCAGGCCGATCCAGCCTCTTCTGCCACCAGGCTGGTCCAGCCTCCTCTGCCGCCAGGCTGGACCAGCCTCCTCTTCCGGCAGGCTGGACCAGCCTCCTCTGCGCCAGGCCGGTCCAGCCGCCTGCTCACGCGTCGAGCGCCGCCAGCAGCTGCACCGTCGCCTCCACCACCCGGGCCTGCTGCGCCTCGTGCGAGATGGTGGCGGCGTTGTCGCCCGGCTGCGGGCCGTACCAGCCGAACTGGGCGTGGTTGCCGCCCTCGATGGCCACCAGCTGCGCATCGGCCGGCAGCAGGCCCCGGGAGGCCTCCACGGTCTCCGGCGTCGCCAGGCCGTCCAGCGAGCCGTAGATGGAGACGACCGCCAGGTCGTCCCGGTCGGCCAGGCTGTTGTTGGCGGCGGGATAGGAGGCCCACAACACCAGGCCCTGGACGGCGTCGGGGTTGCGGTAGGCATAGGCCGCGGCCATTGCGCCGCCTAGCGAATGGCCGCCGATGGCCCAGCGCTCCACCTGTGGATAGGCCGCGCGCACCCAGTCGGCCCGCTCCACCCCGAACACCGCCAGGTTCAAGGGCATGGGCACGATCACCGTGGGATAGCCGGCGGCAGCGATGGCGCGGGCCATCGGCGCGTAGGCGCGCGGGTCCACTCGGCCGCCGGGATAGAGGATCAGGCCGGTGTCCTGCGCACCCTCCGCCGGCCAGAACACCATCCAGTGCGACTGTCCCACCCGCACCTGGGCATCGGACTGCAAAGCCGCTAAGGCCTCCGGCGCCGGCCCAAGGGGGGTGTAGGCCCAGACAAGAAACGCCGCCAGGCCCACCACGGCCAGCACGGCCAACAGGATGACAAGTCGTTTCAACGCGCGCTTCAAAGCCGGATGCAGAACCTCCTGTCTGCTGTTCTCTGGGCGAAGCCTCTAGCTCCCGCAATCATAGGCGCCAAGGCCCGGGCCGTTAGTTGGGCGGCTCTCAGTTTCACGGTTGGTTGTCATCGCCGGGGTCTTGCAGTACAATTCTGCCTGCCATGACCACCGAACCGACCACCGTGGAGAAGCTGCGCGGCCTGCCGTGGAGCATCGCCTCCAACGCAGTGCTGGCCGTCTTCCTGCAGCTCACCTTCTTCGGCTCCCTCTTCGTGCTTTTCCTCAACGAGCTGGGGCTGAGCAAGGGGCAGATCGGCGTCATCCTCTCCCTCCTGCCCTTCACCGGCCTGTTGGCTATCCCGGCCGCGCCGACGCTGGCGCGCATGGGCTACAAGCGCGCCTCCATCCTCTTCTTCGCCGCCCGCAGCGCCACCGCCGCCGCCGTCCTCCTCACCCCGTGGGTGGCCCTCAACCTGGGCAGCCAAGCCGCCCTGGCCTACGTGGGCGCGGTGGTGCTGGTCTTCTCCGTCTTCCGCATCCTGGCCGTCACCGCCAGCTTCCCCTGGACCCAGGAGTACGTGCCCAACGCCGTGCGGGGCAAGTACACGGCGGTGAACAACCTGTACTCCACGGCCACCGGCTTCCTGGCCGTGGCCCTCTCCTCGTGGGTGCTGGCCCGCACCGAGGGGCTGGCCGGCTTCATGCTCCTCATCGCCATCGGTGTAGCCGCGGGGTTGGTGTCGGCCGCGCTGCTCGTCAAGGTGCCCGGCGGCGCGCCCCCTGCGCCCGACGAAGAGCAGCCGGCCGCCGAGCGCCGCGCCCTAGGCGTCGCCCTGCGCGACCGGGACTTCATGCGCTACCTGACCGGCGTTGCGTTGTACACCCTGGCCACCGTGCCCATCGCCACCTTCCTGCCCCTCTTCATGCAGGAGCAGGTGGGGCTGACCGCCTCGCAGACGGTGCAGCTGCAGAACGGCGCGCTGGTGGGCGGGCTGCTGTCCAGCTACCTGTGGGGTTGGTTCTCCGACCGCTACGGCAGCAAGCCGGTGATGCTGACCGGCGTGTTGCTGCGGGCCGCCCTGGTGCTGGGCTGGATGTTCATGCCGCGGCAGTCGCCCCTCAGCCTGGTCGTGGCCCTGGCCATCGCCGTGGTGCAGGGCCTGGCCGACGTGGGCTGGCAGGTGGGGTCGGCGCGGCTGCTCTACGTCAGCGCGGTGCCGCCGGACAAGCGGGGCGACTACATGGCCCTCTACTGGGCCTGGTTCGGCCTGGCCGGCGGCTTCAGCCAGCTCTTCGGCGGCTGGCTGCTGGAGCGCTCCGCCGGCCTGCGAGGCGAGGTCCTGGGCGTCTCCCTGGACCCCTACCTGCCCCTCCTCCTGGTCAGCCTGGTGCTGCCCCTGGTCACCTTCGCAGTCATGCGCCAAGTGCGGGACGACAGCAGGGTGGGCGTTGGCGAGTTCGCCGGCATCTTCCTGCGGGGCAACCCGGTGCTGGCCATGGAGGCGGTGGTGCGCTTCCACCGGGCGCGGGACGAGGACACCGCCGTGCGGGTCACCGAGCGGCTGGGCCGGTCCAAGAGCCCCCTCACCGAGGAGGAGCTGCTGGAGGCGCTGGAGGACCCCCGCTTCAACGTGCGCTTCGAGGCGGTGATCGCCGTGGCCCACCTGCGCCCCGACCAACGGCTGATCGAGGCCCTGGCCGAGGTGCTGGACGGCCCGGAGCCGGCGCTAAGCACCCTGGCGGCCTGGGCGCTGGGCCGCACGGGCGACAGCCGGGCCATCGAGCCGCTGCGCCGCGGGCTGAGCTCCAAGTATCGGTCGGTGCAGGCCCACTGCATCCGCTCCCTAGGTGTGCTGGGCGACCGGGAGATCGTCCCCCTGTTGATGGAGAAGCTGGCCACTGAAACCGACGTGGGCATGCAGCTGGCCTACGCCTCGGCGCTGGGCCGGATGCAAGTGGAGGAGGCCACCCCGCGGCTGCTGGAGGTGCTCTACACCAGCCCCAGCCGCTCCTCGCGGCGGGAGATGGCCCTGTCCGTGGCCCGGGTCCTGGGCGACGAGCACCACTTCATCCAGCTCTTCCGCGACACCTGTCGGGAGCGCGATGCCCACGCCGAGCCGGGCACCGCTTTGGCCCAAGAGGTGTTTCAACTGCAGAAGCGCTTTGAAAAGGGCCATGCGCTGGCCGAGGAGACCGACCAAGCCATGACCCGCTGCGCCCAGACCTTCGCCCGCCAGGAGGTGGCCGAGGGCGTGGCCGCGCTGGCCGCCCTGGCGGCGACCCTGCCCCTGGACGCCCTGTCGCCGCCGGCGCGGCTGGTGCTGGAGGAAGCGGCTCGCCGGATGGAGGAGTTCGGCGTCCGGCGGCTGGAGTACACCCTGCTGGCCCTGCACGCGCTGCACACTGGCTGGCGCGGGTAGCCGATTGGCCGATGCGGTCTGAGCTGGCGATGGCGTGTCGGAACGCCCACCACCCTGGGGCGAGACCGACAGCCCCGCGGTATCCGAGGTGATTTGTAAACTGCCACGGAGGTCACACGATGCACCCCGCCCTCAGTCCTCGCCTGGAACGCCTGGAGCAAGACCTGCGCAGCGCCGCGCTGGATCGGGCTGCCCTCTTCTGGCTGAAGACCTTCGTGGAGCTGGCGGCGGCCGGCGACGGCGGCGTGCGCTCCGACCGCTGGGTGGAGGCCGGCCTGGCCCAGGCCGACGGGCTGCCCGGCCTGGCCGTGACGGCTGCCGGCCCTCGGCAGCGCCTGCTGGCCGACTACGACCTGTTCCGCCTGATCCGGCTGAAGGACGGGGCGGAGCTGCGCGGGGCCGACCTGGCCAGCGTAGACTGGCAGCGCAAGTACGAGGTGCGCCTGCTGTCGGAGCTGGAGGAGGGGCTGCCGGACCTGCGGGCCTGGGCGGAGGCGCTGTGGGCGGACTTGGGCGGCCCCGACCGACGCTACCTGGCCCTCGACCAGGCGCTGGCCCGCTACACGGCCGGCCCGCTGCCCCGTCGCTCCTACCTGATCGAGGCGCTGCACGAGGCGCAGGAGATCTTCGGCGGCTGGCTGCCCCGGCCGGCCGTCGAGCGCATCGCCGCCGCCTCGGGGGTGCCCCAGGCCGAGGTCTACGGCGTCACCGAGTTTTATGAGCTGTTCCACACCGAGCCGGTAGGGCGCAAGGTGATCCGCGTGTGCCAGGACGCGCCGTGCGGCGTCAGGGGGGCCGATGCACTGACCGCCAACCTGTGTCGCCACCTGGGCATCGAGCCGGGCGAGACCACGGCCGACGGCCGCTTCACCGTGGAACGGGTGCGTTGCCTGGGGCTGTGCGACCGCGCGCCCGCGGCCCTGGTGAACCACACCCGGTACGCGCCGGCGCCGCCCGACGCGGCCGGCGCCATCCTGATGGGCCCGCCGCCGCCTGCGCCCCTGCGGGTGGGCGGCCTGGTGAAGGTGGCCCTGGCCAACGTGGGCGTGGTGGACCCCACCAGCCTGGAGGACTACCGCGCCCAGGGCGGCCTGGCCGCGCTGCGCAAGGCGCTGTTCGAGATGACCCCCGGGCAGGTGCTGCAGGCGGTGAAGGAGAGCAAGCTGCTGGGCCGCGGGGGCGCCGCCTATCCTACGGGCCTGAAGTGGCAACACGCAGTGGAGAACCCCCCGCCCCGCTACGTGATCTGCAACGCGGACGAGAGCGAGCCCGGCGCGTTCAAGGACCGGGTGCTGATGGACGGCGACCCCTTCCGGGTGGTGGAGGGACTGATGCTGGCCTGCTATGCCGTGGGCGCAGCGCAGGGCTTCATCTACGTGCGCGGGGAGCACCGCCTGGGCTACGAGCGGTTCAGCCACGCCGTGCGGGCGTTGGAGGAGGCCGGCTGGCTGGGGGAGGACATCCAGGGCAGCGGCTGGCGCCTGCGCATCGAGGTGCGCCGCGGCGCGGGCGCCTACGTGTGCGGCGAGGAGACCGCGCTGATGGAGAGCATCGAGGGCAAGCGAGGCTTCCCACGGCTGCGCCCCCCCTTCCCCACCACCGCCGGCCTGTGGGGACGGCCCACGGTGATCAACAACGTGGAGACCCTGGCCAAGGTGCCCTCCATCGTGGTCCACGGCCCGCGCTGGTACAACGCCCTAGGCACCCCCGACTCCGCGGGCACCAAGCTGTTCGCCGTCAGCGGCTCGGTCGTGCGGCCGGGCGTGTACGAGGTGCCCTTCGGCGTACCGCTGCGCCACCTGATCGAGGACCTGGCGGGCGGCCTGCCCCCCGGGCGCTCGGTGCAGGCGGTGCTCACCGGCGGCGCAGCCGGCACCTTCCTCACCGCCGACCTGCTGGACACCCCCATCACCTTCGAGGACTTCCGCCGCGTGGGCGGCACCATCGGCGCCGGCACGATCATGGTCTTCGACGACACCGTGGACCTGCGGGACGTGCTGGCGCGCATCGCCGACTTCTTTGCCCACGAGAGCTGCGGCAAGTGCTACCCCTGCCAGATGGGCACCGTGCGCCAGGCGGAGATCGTGCGCCGCATTGCGGCCGGCCAGGCGCGGCTGGAGGACGCCGCCACCCTGGAGGAGCTAGGCCGGGTGATGACCGACACCAGCATCTGCGGCCTGGGCCAGGCGGCCTCCTGGGCCGTGCTCGACGCGCATCGCCGCTGGCCGCAGCTGCTGACGCCAGCGGTAGTCGCCCGGCGCTAGCTCCGGGGACGGCAGCACACCCACCGCCCTGGGGCAAGAAGCCTCAGCCGGGGGACACCAGGGCCTCGAGCCCCCCAAAGGCCAATGGCGCTGAGATTTTGCCTCCTCCTGACCTGCCCAAGGCTCGTCATGTGGGCGCGGTCGAGGCCTTGGCCGGTGGTTTCGGCTATGTTCGGCGGAGCGCCGACCTCACTCGGCCGTGCCGGCAGTGACCACCACCGGGCCGACGTTCTCGCCCTGGGCGTTGAGCTGCTTGTGGGTGCCGTCGCAGTAGGGGAACTTGCCCGAGTGCCAACAACGGCAGAAGGCCACGGTCTTGCCCTGGGGGACGGTCTCGGTGTGGCGGTTGGGTTGGGCGTTGACGTTGATCATGGCGATTGTTCCCTCTGTCAAACTTGATAGGTGCTGGCGGTGACGTCGCCGCCCGTGCCGGTCCGGTTGGTGTGGAAGAACTGGCCGCGCGGGCGGTCAACTCGCTCGTAGGTGTGGGCGCCGAAGTAGTCCCGCTGGGCCTGGGTCCGGTTGGCGGGCAGCCAGGCGCGGCGATAGCCGTCGAAGAAGGCCAGCGCGCTGCTCATGGCCGGGGTGGGGATGCCGGCCTGCACCGCGCTCTCCCCCACCCAGTCGCAGGAAGGCGCGCCGTTGGAGTCTCCCTCCGGCACCTTGGCCGCAATGCTTTGGAAGATGTGCTGGACACGGGGCCAGGCGGCCGGCGACCCGCCCGGCATGAACGAGGCCGATGTCGGCCACTGCCGGGCGATCCCAGGGGAGGGAGACGGTCTCTGCTGTCACAGCGCGCTCTCCTAAAGGATGCGATTATCGGCCTGCCTCCTCCGGCCGACGGAGGAGCTAGGCCGCCGCTATCATAGCACCAGCGGCTCCGGCAGGCAAACCTCATCGCCGTGCCGAATACTGCCCTACATCGCCGCCGACGTCGCACATCGCTGCCTGCCAGCCTGGCGCCACCGGGTTCCCTGCTACCGGTGGCGACCTGAGAGGAACCTTTCGGTTCCTCTCTTTTTGCTTCTGCTCCAGCACCTGTGCTACCATAGTGCCCATCGGGCCCATCGGCCGCTGTCTGCATGCCGATTTCGACGCAGTTCGGGAGAGCTGGACGAGCGAAGGGTCTATGCCTGAGCTGTTTGCCGTTCACACCCCGCCAGAAGCATGGCGCCTCTTCAGCGCGCGCTTTCAGCCTACGGTGCGCGCCGAGACCATCTCAACCTACCAGGCCTTGGGCCGAGTGTTGGCCGAGGACCTCTACGCGCCCCACGACCTGCCCACCTTTCCCCGCAGCACGGTGGACGGCTACGCGGTAGCCGCGGCCGACACCTACGGCGCCTCCCCCAGCCTGCCCGCCTACCTGGAGGTGGTGGGCGAGGTGGGCATGGGCCAGGCCGCGGACCTTCGGCTGGCCGAGGGCCAGGCGGCGCTGGTGCACACCGGCGGTATGATCCCCCCCGACGCCGACGCAGTGGTGATGGTGGAACACACGCAACAGGTGGACCCGTCCACCATCGAGGTGTACCGGCCGGTGGCGGTGGGGCAGAACGTGATCCAGGTGGGCGAGGACATCCGCCAGGGGGAGCTGGTGCTGCCGGCGGGCCATCGGCTGCGGCCGCAGGACATCGGCGGGCTGGTGGCCCTGGGCATCGTCCGCGTGCCGGTGGCCGTGCGCCCGCGGGTGGCCATCCTCTCCCAGGGGGACGAGGTGGTGCCGCCGGAGCAGTTCCCCGGCCCCGGCCAGGTGCGCGACATCAACTCCTACACCCTGGCCGCGCTGGCCCAGGAGGCCGGCGCCCTGCCCATCACCTACCCCATCGTGCCCGACCGGCTGGAGGCGCTGCAGGAGGCCGCAGGCCGCGCCCTCGCCGAGGCCGACGTGCTGGTGATGTCGGCCGGCAGCTCCGTCAGCGCGCGCGACATGACCGCCCAGGTGGTGGAGGGGCTGGGCCGGCCGGGCATCCTGGTGCACGGCCTGAGCATCAAGCCGGGCAAGCCCACCATCATCGCCCTGTGCGACGGCAAGCCGGTGTTCGGCCTCCCGGGCAACCCGGTGAGCGCCATGGTGATCTTCCGGCTGTTCGTCACGCCGACCATCTACCGCCTGTTGGGCACGACGCCCCCCGATCGCCCGCGCGTGCGCGCCCGCATGGCGCGCAACGTCGCCAGCACCACCGGCCGCGAGGACTACGTCCAGGTACGGCTGGAGGAGCGCCGCGGCGAGCTGTGGGCCGTGCCCGTCCTGGGCAAGAGCAACCTGATCTACACCCTTGTCCGCTCCCAGGGCACCGTCAAGATTGACCTGGACAGCAACGGCGTGGCCGAGGGGGAGTGGGTGACGGTGGAGCTGTAGCCTATGCCCGACGAGACCCTCTATCTGCACGACGTCGCCCTGGAGGAGGCCATCGCCCGCTGGTACGCTCTGCTGGAGCAGGCCAACGCCCTGGGCACCCTGCCCAGCGAGACGCTGCCCGTGGCCGAGTGCGCCGGCCGGGTGACCGCTGCGCCGGTGTGGGCGCGCATCTCCTCCCCCCACTACCACGCGGCGGCCATGGACGGCTACGCCGTGGCTGCCGAGGCCACCCTTGGCGCCACCGAGACCTCGCCTCGACGGCTGGCCCTGGGCAGCGAGGCCCACTACGTGGACACCGGCGATCCCCTGCCGCCCGGCGCCAACGCCGTGATCATGATCGAGGACGCGCACTGGGTGCCCGCCAGCCCGGAGGAGGCTGCGGCGCCTCCCGCCCGCCGGGAGCGCCGCGGCTGGATCGAGATCTTGGCCAGCGTGGCGCCGTGGCAGCACGTGCGCCCCATGGGCGAGGACATCGTGGCCACCCAGCTGGTGTTGCCCTCCAACCACCGCCTGCGGCCCCAGGACCTAGGCGCGGCCGCCGGCTGCGGCCACACCCACCTGGCGGTGCGCCGCCAGCCACGGCTGGCCATCATCCCCACCGGCACCGAGCTGGTGAGCGTGGGCAGCCCGGCGTGGGACCGGGGGCTACAGCCGGGCGACATCGTGGAGTACAACTCCATCGTGCTGGGCGCCATGGCCGAGGAGTGGGGCTGCCTGGTCAACCGCCTGGCGCCGGTGCCCGACGACTTCGCGCAGATCCGCGCTGCGGTGCAGGCCGCCCTGGCCGACCACGACCTGGTGGTGATCAACGCCGGCTCCTCGGCCGGCTCCGAGGACTTCACCGCGCGCGTCATCGCCGACCTGGGGCAGGTGGCGGTGCACGGCGTGGCCATCCGGCCTGGCCACCCGGTGGTGCTGGGGGTGGCCTACGCCGAGGACGGCCACGGCAAGGGCAGGGTGGCCAAGCCGGCCGTGGGCATCCCCGGCTACCCGGTGTCGGCCGCGCTGACCTTCGAGCTCTTCGTCAAGCCCCTGGTGTACCGCTGGCAGGGCGTGCAGCCGCCGGAGCGGCCCAAGGTGACCGCCGTCATGACCCGCAAGGTGCAGTCCCCCCTGGGCGAGGAGGAGTTCCTGCGGGTGACGGTGGGCCGCGTGGGGAACCGCACCGTGGCCACGCCCCTGGCGCGCGGGGCCGGCGTGCTGATGTCCCTGGTGCAGGCCGACGGCATTGTGCGCATCCCCCGCTTCAGCGAGGGGCTCCACGTCGGCGCGGAGGTGACGGTGGAGCTGCTGCGGCCGCCGGAGAGCATTGCCAACACCATCGTGGCCATCGGCAGCCACGACCTGACCCTGGACCTGCTGGCCGATCAGCTGCGCCGCGCCCGGCCGGACCTGACCCTCAGCTCGGCCAACGTGGGCAGCCTGGGCGGCCTGCTGGCCCTGCAGCGGGACGAGGCCCACCTGGCCGGCTCCCACCTGCTGGACGAGGCCACCGGCGAGTACAACGTGAAGTACATCCGCGAGCTGCTGCCCGACCGCCGCATCGTGCTGCTGCGCTTCGTCGGCCGCACCCAGGGGCTGATCGTGCCGCCGGGCAACCCCAAGGGCATCGCCAGCCTGCAGGACCTGACCCGGCCCGACGTCAGCTTCGTCAACCGCCAGCGGGGCGCGGGCACGCGCGTGCTGCTGGACTATCACCTGGACCGCCTGGGCATTCGCCGGCGCCAGATCCGCGGCTACGAACGCCAGGAGTTCACCCACCTGGCCGTGGCGGCGGCGGTGCAGTCGGGCGCGGCCGACTGCGGCCTGGGCATCCTGGCCGCCGCGCGGGCGTTGGGGCTGGACTTCGTGCCCCTCTTCGACGAACGCTACGACCTGGTGATCCCCCAGGAGCACTACGAGAGCGAGCTGCTGGCGCCGCTGCTGGCGGTGATCCGCTCGCCGGAGTTCGCAGCCACCGTTCAGGCCCTGGGCGGCTACGACACCGCCGGCATCGGCGAGGTAATCGCCGTGCTGGGGTGAGCCTACCGCGCAACCGACGCCAGCACAGCGTCTGCGAGCCGAACACCTCCTGAGGCGCCCCGCTTCGTGACCCACGATCGAGCCCCTTCGAGAGCTCCCCATGAACGTCGCTGAAGCCCTTCTGCACGCGCTGCGCGACCACGGCGCGGCCGAGATCTTCGGCATCCCCGGCGACTTCGCCCTGCCTTTCTTCAAGGTCGTGGAGGAGTCGGGCATCCTGCCGCTGTACACCCTGAGCCACGAGCCGGGGGTGGGCTTTGCCGCAGACGCCGCCGCGCGGTGGCGGTCGGCGCCGTCGGTGGCCGCGGTGACCTACGGCGCAGGCGCGCTGAACATGGTCAACGCGGTGGCCTGCGCCTACGCCGAGCGGGTGCCGCTGGTGGTGGTCTCCGGCGCGCCGGGCGCGGCCGAGGCCGGCCGCCGCCTGCTGCTGCACCACCAGGTCAAGTCCCTGGACTCGCAGATGCGCATCTACAGCGAGGTCACCTGCGACCAGGCGCGGCTGGACGATCCGGCCACAGCGCCGGCCGAGATCGCCCGCGTGCTGCACAGCTGCGTCAGCCGCTCGCTGCCCGTCTACCTGGAGATCCCGCGCAGCGTGGTGTTCGAGCCGTGCCCGGCGGTGGCGCCCCGTCCGCCCGACCCGGTGGACCCCGAGGCGGTGGCCGCGTGCGCCGAGGAGGTGTTGGCGCGGCTGTCCGCGGCCCGGTGGCCGGTGTTGATGGTGGGCGCGGAGGTGCGCCGCTTCGGCCTGGAGGAGAAGGTGGACCGGCTGGCGCAACACCTGGGCATCCCGGTGGTCACCTCCTTCATGGGCCGCGGGCTGTTGGCCCACTCGACGGCGCCGGTGCTGGGCACCTACTTGGGGGTGGCCGGCGACCCGGAGATCACCGACCTGGTGGAGCGCTCCGACGGGCTCCTCCTGCTGGGGGTGATCCTGTCCGACACCAACTTCGGCATCTCCAGCCGGCGGCTGGACCTGCGCCGAGCCATCCACGCCGAGCACGGCGCGGTGACCCTGGGCTTCCACGTCTACCCCCACATCCCGCTGCGGGCGCTGGTGGACGCCCTGCTGGCCCGGACTGCGCCGCGCGCGACCGCGCCGGCGCCTCCCCGCGAGTACCCCCGGTACCTGCCCCGCGACGACCAGCCGATCCAGCCCCTGGACGTGGCCCGGGCGGTCAACGACTTCTTCGACGCGCACGGCCGGCTGCCCCTGGCCTCAGACATGGGCGATTGCCTCTTCACGGCGCTGGACATGGACAACACCGAGCTGGTGGCGCCCGGCTACTACGCCACCATGGGCTACGGCGTGCCGGCCGGCCTGGGGCTGCAGGCTGCCAGCGGCCGCCGACCGATGGTGCTGGTGGGGGACGGCGCGTTCCAGATGACCGGCTGGGAGCTGGGCAACTGCCGGCGCTACGGCTGGGACCCCATTGTGCTGCTGTTCAACAACCGAAGCTGGGAGATGCTGCGGGCCTTTCAACCGGAGAGCGCGTTCAACGACCTGGAGGACTGGCACTTCGCCCGGCTGGCCCAGGACCTGGGCGGCGTGGGAGTGCGGGTGAGCACGCGAGCCGAGCTGGCGCAGTCCTTGGAGATGGCCGCGGAGACCACCGGCCGCTTCGTGCTGATCGAGGTCATGCTGGCCCGAGGCGCGATGTCGCCCACCCTGGCGCGCTATGTCGCGGGGCTCAAGGCCGGCCGCGGGCAGTGACAGAGCAGCCCGACACCCTTGCGCCAGGCGAGGCCTGCGCTGCGATGCCCGGGGGATGAAGTCCCCCGGCCAAAGGGCGGCGCCCGCTGAAGCGGGCTTTGGTGCCGGCCTGCGGCCCAGCCCTGTTAACGGGGCTAAGGGGTGCGCCGCAAAGCCCGTTTGACCCCTCTCACATGCGGAACACGCCGTAGCGCGTGGCGGCGATAGGCGCGTTGAGGCAGGCGGAGAGAGCCAGGCCTAGCACCTGCCGCGTCTCGGCCGGGTCCAGGATGCCGTCGTCCCACAGCCGCGCCGTGGAGTAGTAGGGGCTCCCCTCCCGCTCGTACTTCTCCAGGATGGGGCGCTTGAAGGCCTCCTGCTCCTCGGGGGTCATCAGCGGCAGGCCGCGGCGGGCCAGCTGGTCCTGTTTGACGGTGAGCAGGACGTTGGCCGCCTGCTCGCCGCCCATGACGCTGATGCGCGCGTTGGGCCACATCCACAGGAAGCGAGGGCCATAGGCGCGGCCGCACATGCCGTAGTTGCCCGCGCCGAAGGAGCCGCCGATGATCACCGTCAGCTTGGGCACCTGGGCGTTGGCCACCGCGTGCACCATCTTGGCGCCGTCCTTGGCGATGCCGCCCGCCTCGTAGGCCTTGCCCACCATGAAGCCGGTGATGTTCTGCAGGAAGAGCAGGGGGATGCCCCGCGCGGTGCACAGCTCGACAAAGTGGGCGCCCTTGAGCGCGGACTCGCTGAACAGGATGCCGTTGTTGGCGATGATCCCCACCGGGTAGCCCCAGATGCGCGCGAAGCCGCACACCAGGGTCGTCCCGTAGAGGGCCTTGAACTCGCGGAAACGGCTGCCGTCCACCAGCCGCGCGATCACCTCTCGCACGTCGTAGGTCTCCCGGAAGGTGCGGGGGATGATGCCGTACAGCTCGGCCGGGTCGTACAACGGGTCCTCCGGGGCCGCGATGTCCAGGTCCACCTGCTTGCGGGTGTTCAGGGTGGCCACGATACCGCGCACGATCTCCAGCGCGTGCTCGTCGTCCAGCGCCAGATGGTCGGCCACGCCGGAGATGCGGGTGTGCACGTCTGCGCCGCCCAGCTCCTCGGCGGTCACCTCCTCGCCGGTGGCAGCCTTGACCAGGGGCGGCCCGCCCAGGAAGATGGTGCCGGTGCCCTTGACGATGACGGTCTCGTCGCTCATGGCGGGCACGTAGGCCCCGCCCGCGGTGCAGGAGCCCATCACCGCCGCGATCTGCGGGATGCCCGCCGCGCTCATGGTGGCCTGGTTGTAGAAAATGCGGCCGAAGTCGTCCACGTCGGGGAAGACCTCGTCCTGCATGGGCAGGAACGCGCCGCCGGAGTCCACCAGATAGATGCAGGGCAGGCGGTTCTCCAGCGCGATCTGCTGGGCGCGCAGGTGCTTCTTGACCGTCATGGGGTAGTAGGTGCCCCCCTTGACGGTGGCGTCGTTGGCCACGATCATGCACTCGCGGCCGGCCACCGAGCCGATGCCGGTGACGATGCCCGCGCAAGGCGCCTCGCCGTCGTACAGCTCCCACGCCGCCAGGGGCGAGAGCTCCAGGAACGGCGAGCCAGGGTCCAGCAGCCGGTCAATCCGCTCTCGCACGAAGAGCTTGCCCTGCTCCCGGTGGCGCTGGTGGGCCGGCTCGTCGCCCCCTCGGCGCACCTGGGCCAGACGGCTGCGCAGCTCCTCGGCCAGGGCGCGATTGTGGGCCGCGTTGGCTTGAAACTGAGGGTCGCGGGGATCAATCCGGGTCTCGAGGACGTCCATGGGGGACCTCGCCGGCTACTCGCCGATGTCCTCGTTCCACAGCTCGGGGTTGGCAGCGATAAACTCCTCCATCAGCCGGATGCACTCGGGGTCGTCCAGCACCACCAGCTCGACCCCGCGCGAGCGCACGTAGTCCTCCGGCCCGCGGAAGGTGCGGTTCTCGCCGATCACCACCTTGGGGATCTTGTACAGCAGCACGGTGCCGCTGCACATGTCGCAGGGCGAGAGAGTGGAGTAGAGCACGGCCCGCTGGTAGTCCCGGGCCTTGAGCCGGCCGGCGTTCTCGATGGCGTCCATCTCGGCGTGGAGGATGGCGCTGCCCCGCTGCACCCGTCGGTTGTGTCCGCGGCCCACGATCTGGCCGTCAATCACCAAGACAGAGCCGATGGGGATGCCCCCCTCGGCCAGGCCCTTCTTGGCCTCTTCGATAGCGGCTTGCATGAATTCGTCCATAGGAGCTCCTAGGAATGTGATGCAGAACGAGCAATGCGTCACGCGTAACGAGTAACCGGCTAGAGCCCACCGGCTCTAGCCTCGACGCCGCTCCAGGCATCCCGGGCTCGATCCTCTTGGCGGGTCAGGAGAAGGCCAGGCCCTAGTGCCATTGGGCCGAACCCTCGACTCCGCCGACCCAATACTCGCTACGTGTTACGAGTTACTCCCGCCGATACGGCTTCAAGTACGCGCCTGGATAGGCTGCGTTGCGGCCGGCGATGGCCAGGGCCAGGATGGTGACTAGGTAGGGCAGGGCCAGCAACACCTCATAGGGCAGCCGGAAGCCCATGGTCTGCAGGCGGAGCTGCAGGGCGAAGAGGCCGCCGAAGAGCAGGGCGCCCACCATGCCGCGCAAGGGGTCCCAGCGGGCAAAGATCACCAGGGCGATGCACACCCAGCCGCGGCCGGCCACGATGCCGGGGCTGAAGGAGCCCAGCTGGGCCAACGACAGAAACGCGCCGCCCACGGCCATCAGCGCGCCGCCGACCACCAGGGCTATAGTGCGCACCCGGTAGACGTTGATGCCCGCGGCGTCCGCGGCCTCCGGGTTCTCGCCCACCGAGCGAATGGCCAGGCCGAAGTTGGTGCGGTACAACACCCACCAGCTCAGGGGCACCAGCGCCAGGAAAGCGATGTAGGTCAGCAGGTATTGGCTGAAGATAGGGCCCAAGATCGGCGCCTCACCCAGGGGGGAAAGCTGGGGGAAGGGGTCCACGCGGGGCAGCACCGGCCGCTCGCCGAACACCATGCGAAAGCCGAAAAGGGAGAGCGCGGTGGCCAACAGCGTGATCCCCAGGCCGGAAACGTGCTGGTTGAGCCCCAGGTACACCGCCAGCAGCGCCATCAGCAGGGCCATGATCACCCCGGCCAGCACAGCACCGCCGAGCCCGAGCCAGAGGTAACCGCTGATCCCGGCGGCCTCGGCCCTGGCCGCCACGGCAAAGCCCACGAACGCGCCCAGAAACATGATCCCCTCGATGCCCAGGTTGAGCACGCCGGCCCGCTCGGAGAAGATCTCGCCGATGGTGCCGTAGAGGAGGGGCGTGGCGACGCGCAGGGTCGCAGCGATCAGCCCGGTGAGGAAGACGACGAGGGGAAGCTGGTCCATAGCCGTTGGGGGAAGCAGCGGACAGGGGCTCGCCGGCTCTTGGCGGCGCGCGCATTGTAATCACAACGCACAGAGTCGCCAACTTTGGGAAAGCTGGCGACTCTGCTACAATAGCGGCCAAACATGCCTGTCGTCCCCTCTGGTTCATCTCGTCTGCGCGGTGGCTCCACTATGACTCGCTTGCCGTCCTGGATCCTAGTCGCTGTGGCTCTCGCCTTCGCCGGCGTCCTCGTCGTCTCCTGCTACTCTCCCGGCCAGCCTGCCGAGCCCTCTGCAACTGCTCCTGCTGTCCCGGTGGCCGATCCCGCTCTAGATCGGCAGCTGCGCGATCTGCTGGCCGCCCACGGCATCGGCCCCCTGGACCCCGGCCCGACGCCGGATCCGGCCAAGGTCGCCCTGGGCCGCATGCTCTTCTTCGACAAGGAGCTCAGCGGCAACCGCGACATCTCCTGCGCCACCTGCCACCATCCCCAGTTCGCCACCGGCGACGGCATCCCCCTGTCCGTGGGCACGGGAGGACTGGGCCTGGGGCCGGAGCGGCAGCGGGGGGCCATGCGCCCCTTCATCCCCCGCAACGCGCCGGAGCTCTTCAACCGCGGCTCGCCGGAGTGGCGCACCATGTTCTGGGACGGCCGGGTGATGGGCACCGTGGCCGAGGGGTTCATCAAGCCCTACGAGTTCGAGGACCTGGTGTCGCTGCCCGACGGTCTGGACAGCCTGCTGGCCGCGCAGGCTCTCTTCCCCGTGACCTCGCCGGCCGAGATGCGCGGGGAACGCGCCGACGTGGACGTGCACGGCCGCCCCAACGAGCTGGGCTGGCTGGACGACGAGGACCTGCCCCAGATCTGGGAGGGGTTGATGCGCCGGCTGTTGGCCATCCCCGGCTATCGCGAGCTGTTCGCCGCGGCCTATCCCGACCTGCCGCTGGAGACGCTGGGCTTCCAACATGCGGCCAACGCGCTGGCGGCCTTCGAGATCCACGCCTTCACCCTGCTGGACAGCCCGTGGGACCGCTACCTGGCCGGCGACGACAGCGCCCTCTCGCCGCAGGCCAAGCGGGGCGCGCTGCTCTTCTACGGCCAGGCCGGCTGCGCCCGCTGCCACAGCGGCAACTTGCTCACCGACCAACAGTTCCACAACATCGGCGTGCCGCAGATCGGCCCCGGCAAGGGGCGGCCCGGCATGTCGGCCCACATTGACCCCGGCCGGGCGCGCGAGACCAACGACCCCGCCGACCGCTTCCGCTTCCGCACCCCGCCCTTGCGCAACGTGGCCATCACCGGCCCGTGGATGCACAACGGCGCCTACCTGACCCTGGAGGAGGCGATCCGCCACCACTTGGACCCGAAGGCTGCGCTGGAGCGCTACGACCTCACTCGCCTGCCCACCGACCTGCAGAGCGACACCATCTGGAACGAGGCCAAGAAGCAGGCCCTGTTGGAGACGCTGGATCCGTTGGTGGCGACTCCCACCGTGCTGGACGACGGCCAGATCGCCGACCTGCTGGCCTTCCTGGAGGCCCTCACCGACCCGCGTGCAGCCGACCTGAGCTATCTCACGCCGGAGGCGGTGCCCAGCGGCCTGCCCGTGGCCGACGCGCTGCCCCAGGACCTGCCCTACCGCGATGTCACGATCCCGGCCGGCATCAACATGGTGCACCAGATCGGCTACCAGATGACCGGCCAGGCCTGGGCCGACTACGACGGGGACGGCTGGCTGGACCTCTACCTGACCACCGGCAAGGGCGCCAACGCGCTCTACCGCAACAACGGCGACGGCACCTTCAGCCTCTCGCCCATCGCGTACCAGGTAGCCCTGGAGGAGCACGACAGCAGCGGCGCGGTCTTCGCCGACTACGACAACGACGGCTGGCCCGATCTGTACGTGGTAGGCCGCCACGAGGACGTGCTCTTCCACAACGACGGCGGCAAGGGCTTCACCGACGTGACCCGCCAGGCCGGCATTGACGGCAGCGGCGCGGGCAAGAGCGCCTCCTGGGGCGACTACGACGCCGATGGCTTCCTGGACCTGTACGTGGCCAACTGGTCCTGCCTGCCCAGCTGCCCACCTCCGCGCGAGGGGGACCGCGACCGGCTCTACCGCAACAACGGCGACGGTACCTTCACCGACGTTTCCCACCTGCTGGGCTACCACCTGCACGGCGCGGGCTTCGTGGCCGCGTTCGTGGACTACGACAACGACGGCGACCAGGACATCTACCTGGTCAACGACCAGTTCGTGAGCCCTATCGGCAACAAGCTGTGGCGCAACGACGGCCCCGGCTGTAAGGGCTGGTGCTTCACCGAGGTGTCCAAGGAGGCCGGCGCCAACACCCGGGTCATGGGCATGGGCCTGGCGGTGGACGACTTCAACGGCGACGGCTGGTTCGACTTCTACTTCAGCAACGTCGGCCCCAGTACCCTGCTGCAAAATCGCAGGGACGGCACCTTCGAGAACGTGGCCGAGCAGGCCGGCGTGGCGCTGGACCGCGGGGCCATCAGCTGGGGCGCAGCCTCCCTGGACTACGACAACGACGGCTGGCGCGACATCTACCTGGCGCTGATGGACTCGTCCAGCATGACCCCCTTCAACCCGCTGTACCGCAACAACGGCGACGGCACGTTCACCGACCTGGGCCAGTGGAGCGGCGCAGGCGACCCCGGCCCCGGCCTAGGCCTGGCCCTGGCCGACTACGACCGGGACGGCTGGACCGACATCGTGGTGGGCAACTACGACCGAGAGTACCGGCTGTACCGCAACCAGGGCGCCGAGCGGTTCCCCGACCACCGCTGGCTGACGCTGAAGCTGGTGGGCGGCGGCCGGGTCAACCGGGACGCGGTCGGCGCACGGGTGACCGTGGTCACCGCGGACGGCCGGCGGCAGGTGCAGGAGGTGCGGGCCGGCGGCACGGGCGTGGGCGGCGGCAGCGCGCTGGAGCTCTCCTTCGGGCTGGGCAAGGCGGCGCTGACGTCGGTGGAGATCCGCTGGCCCGACGGCACCACACAGAGTTTCACTGACCTACAACCCAACAGCATCTACGAGATCCGCTACGGCGGCGCAGTGCAACGGTGGGCCAAGGGCAGATGGCAGGCTGTGGCGAGAAAGGGCATGTAGCTGCCGCTGCCCCCCACCCAGAGCACGCGCGAGGCGATTTGACGCCCTCGATGCCTTGTGGCATAATCGCTGCACAATTGAACACCCGAAAGACCGTGAACCGGAAGAGTACCTGCCAAAGCGGGCTTCCAGAGAGCCGGCGGTAGCTGAGAAGCCGGTAGCAGCGCAGGCAGCGAATGGGCCGGGGAGTTGGGAAGCGAACAAGTGGCCAATAATCCTTGACCATTGGCCATTGGCCATTGACCATTGACCATTGGCCATTCAGTAGCTTACCCCGGAGACGCCACCGTTATCAGGGCGCTGGGGATTGTGTCAGCGACCGGTAACCGGTTCAGTGGCCAGTGATCGGAGATCAGCCAGCTCTACCGATCACCGATCACTGATGACTGATCACCGATCACCGGACACCGTCCCCGCAGAGCGAGGTGGGGCCTGGCTGCTGAAGGCCGGGAAACCCCGCCTAACCAGGGTGGCACCGCGAGACGCCTCTCGTCCCTGAAGCGCTTGGATTGCGCGGGATGAGAGGCGTTTTTTTGTGAGCTCGAGAAGGTGAGAACGAGAGAGGACGGAGAGGAGATCGGAGGAGCTCGGAGGGACTCTAGGAACTCGGAGGAACTAGAGGAACTCAGAGGAGCTCGAGGAACTCAGAGGAGCTAAGAGGAACTCAGAGGAGCTAAAGGAACTCGGAGGAGCGACGGAGAACTTTCGGAGTACGTCGAGTTCTCCCAGTCCCCCCAGTTCCCCCAGTTCCCCCCAACCCCCTCGTCCTGTCCAGCGAGGTTGGCTGCGGAGAGATGACCATGTACCACCCCACCCTTGACCAGGTGCGCGCTCTGGCCGGCCAGGGCAACCAAATCCCCATCTACCGCGAGCTGCCGGCAGACCTGGAGACGCCGGTGACGGTGTACCTGAAGCTGCGAGACGGCAGCCCCTCCTTCCTGCTGGAGTCGGTGGAGAAGGGGGAGCAGATGGGGCGCTACTCCTTCATCGGCGTCCAAGCGCCCCTCTCCCTGACCGCGCGCGGGAGCCGGGTGGTGATCAAGAGTATGGCTGGGGTGCCTCTGGAGGAGCGCACCGCCGCCGACCCGCTGGACGTGGTGAAACAGGTGCTGCGCCAGCGCCAGCCCATCCACGTGGAGGGCTTGCCGCGCTTCATCGGCGGCGCCGTGGGCTACCTCAGCTACGACTGGGTGCGCTTTGTGGAGCGGCTGCCGGCCACGGCCAGCGACGACCTCGGCCTGCCCGACTTCGTCTTCCTGCTGGCCGACAACTTGGTGATCTTCGACCACGTGCGCCATCGGCTGCTGGTGCTGGCCAACTGCCGGCTGAACGGCGACGCAACGACTGCCTACGCCGACGCGGTGGCCCGCATTGACCAGATCGTGGCGCGGCTGCGACGGCCGCTGGCGCTCCCTGATACGCCCAACGTCTACAGCGCATCGGCGTGGCAGAGCAACTTCACCCAACAGCGCTTCGAGGCCATGGTGCTGGAGGCCAAGGAGCACATCGCAGCCGGCGACATCTTCCAGGTGGTGCTCAGCCAGCGGCTCAGCCGGACCAGCGAGGCAGACCCCTTCACCATCTACCGGGCGCTGCGCATGACCAACCCCAGCCCCTACATGTACTTTCTGGAGCTGCCGGGCGACGACGCGGCCGGCCAGCCCATCCACCTCATCGGCTCCAGCCCGGAGATGCACGTGCGGCTGGAGGAGGGCAGAGCCCAGCTGCACCCCATCGCCGGCACGCGCTGGCGCGGGGCCTCGGCTGAGGAGGACGCTCGGCTGGCTGCAGAGCTGCTGGCCGATCCCAAGGAGCGAGCGGAGCACGTGATGCTGGTGGACCTGGGCCGCAACGACCTGGGCCGGGTGTGCGAGTACGGCAGCGTGCACACGCCCACGCTGATGGCGGTGGAGCGCTACAGCCATGTGATGCACATCGTCAGCGACGTGGTCGGCCGGCTGCGGCCGGAGTTCGACGCCTTCGACCTGCTGCGGGCCACCTTCCCGGCGGGCACGGTGAGCGGCGCGCCCAAGGTGCGGGCTATGGAGATCATCGAGGCGCTGGAGGGCACGCGACGCGGCCCCTACGCCGGCTGCGTGGGCTACATCGGCTACGACGGCAACATGGACACCTGCATCACCATTCGCACCATCGTGATGCGCGGCCAGACCTGCCACGTGCAAGCGGGCGCGGGCGTGGTGGCCGACAGCGACCCGACCTACGAGTGGAACGAGACGCTGAACAAGGCCCGCGCCCTGGCCGTGGCCGTCGAGCTGGCGGAGCGAGGGCTGATGGGGTAGGGACTGGAGGAGCTAGAGGAACTGGAGGAACTGGAGGGTCTCGAAGGGGCCGAGGAGGTCGGAGCCGGAGGAAGGAGAAATTGTCGGACTGTGCGTGTGAGCTTCCATGCACCGAAGCGCCGAACGCACACTGGCCCTCGACCGCTCAAAGCCGCTCGAGATCTTCACGCCTCTCCGGCTCCCCTGAGTTCCCCTAAGCTCCACCGAGTTCCCCGGCATCCCTTGACAAGACACGCCTTAGGAGAACTTTCCATGACCAAGAAACGCATTCTCACCGGCGACCGACCAACGGGCAAGCTGCACCTCGGCCACTATGTGGGCAGCCATCGGCATCGGCTGGCCCTGCAGGACGACTACGAGTGCTTCTTCCTGATCGCCGACCTGCACATGCTGACCACCAAGCCGGGCAAGGACGACATCCTGGCCATCGCCGACAACGCGCGCGAGATCGTGCTCGACCACCTCGGCATCGGCATTGACCCGCACAAGGTCACCTTCTACCTGCAGTCCGCCGTGCACGAGGTGTACGAGCTGCAGCTGCTGCTCAGCGGCCTGGTGACCGTGGAGCGCCTGCAGCAGCTCCCCACCATCAAGGACATGGCGGACGCCGCCGGCCTGGAGCAGATTCCCTACAACCTGCTGGGCTATCCCGTGCTGCAGGCGGCCGACATCCTGATGCCCAAGGCGCACCTGGTGCCTGTGGGCAAGGACAACGAGAGCCACGTGGAGCTGGCGCGGCAGATCGCCCGCCGCTTCAACAACCAGTACGGCGAGGTCTTTCCCCTGCCGGAGGCCTATGTGGTGGGCGGCACCCTGGTGGGCACCGACGGCCAGGCTAAGATGAGCAAGAGCCTCAACAACGCCATCTTCCTCAGCGACGACCCGGCCACAGTGCGCAAGCGCGTCTTCAGCATGTACACCGACCCCAAGCGGGTGAGCGCCGACATCCCCGGCACCGTGGAGGGCAACCCGGTGTTCATCTACCACGACACCTTCAACCCCAACAAGGAGGAGGTAGAGGACCTGAAGCGCCGCTACCGCGAGGGCAAGGTGGGCGACGTGGAGGTGAAGGAGAAGCTGGCCATCGCGCTCAACAACTTCCTGGACCCCATCCGCGAGCGCCGCGCCTACTACGCGGCCCAGACCGGCTTCGTGGACGAGCTGCTCTACGAGGGTACCCTCCGCGCCCGCCAAGAGGCCCAGATCACCCTCAGCGACGTCAAGAAGGCCATGGGGTTGACGGGAGTGTGGAACAAGATCAGCCGCGCAGCCGAGAGACGGCGCAAGAAGCAGTTGGCAGCGAGCGAAGCGTAGCGCATCGTGCGTAGGGCGACGGGCAAGACGTCGTGGCGTCGAGCGAAGCCGTACCGAACGAAATACGCATCTCGAGGCACCCCCCATGATCGCCTTCATAGACAACTACGACTCCTTCACCTACAACCTGGTCCAGTTCATCGGCGAGGTGATGCTGGAGGACCGGCTGGGGGACCCGCGCACGGAGCTGCGGGTCTGGCGCAACGACCAGATCTCCGTGGACGAGCTGGAGGCGCTCCGGCCCCGCTACATCGTGATCTCCCCCGGCCCCGGCACGCCGGAGCAGGACAGCGGCATCAGCAACGACGTCATCCGCCGCTTCTACCAGACCACGCCGATCCTGGGCGTCTGCCTGGGGCAGCAGTGCATCGGCCATGTGTTCGGCGGCGTGGTGTCCCGCGCGCCGCGGCTGATGCACGGCAAGGTCTCCCCCGTGTACCACACCGGCCGCGGGATCTTTCGCGACCTGCCCAGCCCCTTCCTGGCTACCCGCTACCACTCCCTCATCGTGCAGGAGCCGCTGCCGCCGGAGCTGGAGCTGACCGCCTTCACCACCGAGGGCGAGGTGATGGGCCTGCGCCACCGTCGCTACCCCACCGTGGGCGTCCAGTTCCACCCGGAGAGCATCCTGACCGAGCACGGCAAGCAGCTGCTGCGAAACTTCCTCGCGCTGGGCAGGTGAACATGATCCAACAAGCTATCGCCAAGCTGCTCGACCGCCGCGACCTGACCGAGGACGAGGCCTACGCCACCATGATGCAGATCATGCAGGGCGAGGCCACGCCCGCGCAGATCGGCGGCTTCCTGGTGGCGCTGCGCATGAAGGGGGAGACGGTGGCCGAGATCGCCGGCTGCGCGCGCGCCATGCGCGACAACGCCATCCCCGTGCGGCCGCAGCGCGGCCATCCCCCCGACGCGCCCCTCACCGACATCGTGGGCACCGGCGGCGACCACTCCGGCACCTTCAACATCTCCACCACCGCCGCGTTCGTCGTCGCCGGCGCCGGCGTGCCCGTGGCCAAGCACGGCAACCGTTCCGTCACCAGCAAGGCCGGCAGCGCGGACGTGCTGGCTGCGCTGGGCGTGCGCCTGGACCTGTCGCCGGCCCAGGTGGCCCAGTGCATTGACGAGGCCGGCATCGGCTTCCTGTTCGCCGTCAACCACCACCCCGCCATGCGCCACGCCATCGGCCCCCGCCGCGAGCTGGCCGTGCGCACCGTGTTCAACATCCTGGGCCCCCTGACCAACCCGGCCGGCGCCACCCACCTGGCCATCGGCGTGTTCAACCCCGACCTCACCGAGCCCCTGGCCCACGTCCTGGGCCGCCTCGGCGCGCAGGCCGCCTTCGTGCTCCACGGCTACGGCGGGCTGGACGAGCTCAGCCTGGCCGGGCCCAACCGGGTCAGCGCGCTGCGGGACGGCCGGGTCACCACCTTCACCCTGGACCCGGCCGACCTGGGGCTGCCCCGCGCGGACCTCAGCGCGCTCAAGGGCGGCGACGCAGCCGAGAACGCCGCCATCACCCGCCGCATCCTCAGCGGCCAAGAGCAAGGCCCGAAGCGAGACGCGGTGCTGCTCAACGCCGCAGCCGGCCTGGCCCTGGTGGACGGCGACTGGCAGGCGGCGCTGGCTCGCGCCCGCGCCAGCCTGGACAGCGGCGCAGCCCTAGCGGCCCTGGAGCGGCTGGTGGAGGTGAGCCATCGGTGAACGGTGAACGGCAACCAGTGAACGGTGAGCGGTGAACGGTCAACGGTCGGCGAGGGCTGTTTTTTCGGAGGACCGGAGGTTCTGGCGCGCTCCCGGATGGGCCGGACCATGGACCTGACCTTTCAGCCGCGGTTTGACTGCAGCCTGTGTCCGACGCGGTGCGATGGCCGCAGCAAGGCCGCCTACGTGTTCGAGGAGGATGCGGCCCTGTCGGCCGGCGCTGAGGCGTGGCTGATGGCGCACCTGGCCGCCGCCCTGGACGTCGAAGTGCGTCAGACGCCGGCCCGCCGCCGCGGCCTGCCCGACCTGGAGCTGGTGCGCGAGGGGCGACTGTTGGCGCGGGTCGAGGTGAAGGCCCAGGGGCGGGCCTTCATGGCCGTGGAGCGGCTGCTCCCCCAGGCCAATCTGCGACCCTACGAGACGGTGGCCCTGAACCTGAGCGACATCCGCCGCTACGCGGCGCTCTATCGGGCCGAGGGGGTGCCGCTGTTCGTGGTCTGGCGGGTCAAGCGGCCCTGCCTGGGCGAGGGCTACTGGGGACACCACATCGAGGCACTGATGGCCGTCGGCAACCGCTATCGGGACCGCCGCAAGTGGCGTCGCGCCTCCACGCCCAGCGACGTGGTGGACGGCGAGCACCGCGGGGTAACGGTCAACTACCACTTCAGCCTGCGGGAGCTGCTGCCGCTGGAGGAGCTGCTGGCCCTCTTGCCCCGAGATTGACCCAGGTCACCCGTGGGCGTGCGGTCTCCTCTGCGCTGCCGTTCGGCATTCGGCGCTGCCGGGCTCCACGCCTCAGCCTATGCTTCCCCTCTTCGCTCGCCTTTACCTGTGGGCCACGCAGCGGCTGTACAACGAGTTCGCCTGGGCATACGACGCGGTAGCCTGGCTGGTCAGCGGCGGCCGCTGGGACCGCTGGCGTCGGCTGGCGCTGGACTACGTCGTCGGCCAGCCCATTCTGGAGGTCGGCTTCGGCACGGGCGA
>JANWYQ010000083.1 GCA_025055015.1 Caldilineales bacterium | reverse complement strand
TGGACTTCCGGCCGTTCGAGATCAAAACGGTGCGCTTGAAGCTCTAGGAGTAGGCGTCCCCAGACGCCGAGTTCGCACGTGGGCGTGCGAACTCCTCAGCTGCTGCGCGTCCACCGGCCAGCGCCCGACGGGCGATGAACTCGCCCGTCCACCCACGAGTACCTCCATGCCCACCTCCCGACCCAACGACTGGGAAAACCCTGCCCTGACCGCGCTCAACCGGCTGCCCATGCGCGCCGGGTTCGCGGCCTATCCCGACGAGGCCTCGGCGCGGCAGCGCGACCCAGCGCGCTCGCCCTGGGCGCTGTGCCTGGACGGCGCCTGGCGCTTCCACCTGGCGCCCAACCCCCTCGCCCTGCCGCCCGGCTTCGAGAGGCCGGACTTCGACGACCGCGACTGGGGTTGGATCGAGGTGCCAGGCCACTGGACCCTGCAGGGCTACGACAGGCCCATCTACACCAACATCCGCATGCCCTTCTCCCACCGGCCGCCCTTCGTCCCGACGGACGACAACCCCACCGGGCTGTACCGCCGCAGCTTCGAGCTGCCGTCGGGCTGGGAAGGCCGCCGCGTCATCGCCCACTTCGGCGGCGTGGAGAGCTTCTTCTACCTGTGGGTCAACGGCCACCAGGTTGGACTGAGCAAGGACACGCGGCTGCCGGCCGAGTTCGACATCACCCCCTACCTGCGGCCGGGCCGCAACCTCCTGGCCGTGCAGGTCATCCGCTGGTCGGACGGGTCGTATCTGGAGGACCAGGACCAGTGGTGGATGGCCGGCATCTACCGGTCGGTGTGGCTCTTGGCCATGCCGGCGTGTTACCTGGCCGATGTGTACGCCCGGCCCGACCTGGACGAGAGCCTGCGGCGTGGCCGGCTGACCGTTGCCGTGCGGCTGGGCGGCGACGTGCGCGAGGCCGATGGCTGCCGGGTGGCCATGCAGCTCTTCGACCCGGCCGGCGTGGCGGTCTTCGACGACTACGTGGAGGAGCCGTTTGCGTTCCGGGAGGAGGCGGCGGACGAGGTCACCCTGGCGCGCGACGTGCCCGCGCCGCAGCTGTGGTCCCACGAGACGCCGCGCCTATACACCCTGGTGGTGCGCCTGAGCGACCCGCACGGGACGCCGCTGCAGTACGAGGCGCACCGCATCGGCTTCCGGCGGGTGGCGATCCGCGATCGGCAGCTCCTGATCAACGGCCGGCCGGTGTACATCCGCGGGGTCAACCGGGTGGAGCACGACCCGCGCCGCGGCAAGGCCCTCACCGTCGAGACCATGCTGGCCGATATCCGCCTGATGAAACAGCACAACATCAACGCCGTGCGCACCAGCCACTACCCCAACGACCCGCGCTGGTACGACCTGTGCGACGAGCACGGCCTGTACGTGTGGGACGAGGCCAACATCGAGGCCCACGCCTTTTGGGATCGGCTGTGCCGTGACCCGGCCTGGCGCCTGGCCTTCCTGGAGCGGGGCGCGCGCATGGTGGAGCGGGACAAGAACCATCCCTCGGTGATCGTCTGGTCGTTGGGCAACGAGACCGGCTACGGCCCCAACCACGACCTGCTGGCGGGCTGGATCCGGGCCTACGACCCCTCGCGGCCGCTACACTACGAGGGCGCCATCGCCGCGGAGTGGACGGGCGGCCGCCGGGCCAGCGACATCGTTTGCCCCATGTATCCCAGCATCGAACGCCTGGTGGACTTCGCCCGGCGCGCCGATGACCCGCGGCCCCTCATCATGTGCGAGTACGCCCATGCCATGGGCAACTCGGTGGGCAACCTGGTGGAGTACTGGGAGGCCATCGAGGCGCACCCTGGCCTGCAGGGCGGCTTCATCTGGGACTGGGTGGACCAGGGCCTCGCCAAGACGGACCCGCGCGGGCGGCCGTACTGGGCCTACGGCGGCGACTTCGGCGACGCGGTCAACGACATGAACTTCTGCATTAACGGCCTCGTCTTCCCCGACCGCACGCCCCACCCGGCCCTGCTCGAGGTGTGCAAGGTCTACCAGCCGGTCCGGGCGCGGCTGCTGGACGCGGAGACGGGCCTGGTCGAGGTTCAGAACCGCTACGACTTCTCCACCCTGGCCCATCTGCGCGGGGAATGGGAGCTGGCCTGCGACGGCCAGGCCCTTCAGTCCGGCGCCCTGCCCACCCTGCACACGCCGCCCGGCGCCGCGGAGATGGTGTGCATCCCCTACGCGCTGCCGACGGACGCCCCGCCCGGCGAGTACTGGCTGACCCTGCGTTTCCGCCTGGCCGCGGACGCTTCTTGGGCGCCGGCCGGCCACCTGGTGGCCTGGGAGCAGCTCGGCCTGCCTTCCCCGCGCGTGTCCGCGCCGCTGGTGTGGCGCCAAACGGCGCAGCCCGCCATCGCCGAGACCGAAGAGCACGTCCGCATCCGGGGCGGCGACGTGACGCTGGCCTTCGACCGCCGCACGGGCCTCCTGACCCGCTTCGACTGGCACGGCGTCTCCCTGCTCTGGGCCGGCCCGCGGCCGAACGCCTGGCGCGCGCCGACCGACAACGACGGCTTCAAGTGGCAGCCCGACCGGCCCGACAAGCTGCTCTACCGCTGGCTGCAGGCCGGCCTGAACCGCCTGGCGCATCGGCTGGAAGGGCTGACGTGGGACCTCCCCGCTCCTGGCACGGCCCGCGTGGTCACCCGGATCACCAGCCAGGCCGAAGGCGTGGCGGCCGGCTTCCGGCACGAGCTGAGCTACACCCTGTTGGGCGATACCGCCGTGCTCCTCGACTGGTCGGTGGAGGGCTTCGGCGACCTGCCGCCCCTGCCGCGGCTGGGGCTGACGCTCGTCCTGCCCCCCGGCTTCGAGACCTTCCATTGGCTGGGCCGCGGCCCGGAGGAGAGCTATCCCGACCGCAAGGCCGGGGTGCCCTTGGGGCTGTACCGTTCCACCGTCTCGGCGCAGTACGTGCCCTACATCATGCCGCAGGAGCACGGCAACAAGACCGATGTGCGCTGGGCCGCGCTGGCCAACGCCGACGGAGTGGGTCTGCTGGCCGTCGGTCAGACCCCTTT
>JANWYQ010000051.1 GCA_025055015.1 Caldilineales bacterium | reverse complement strand
CGGGCCAGGTCGCCGGTCTTGTAGAGGCGTGGCGCGTGGAGCGCGGAGCGAGGAGCGGTAATCGGTGATCGGTGGTCAGTAATCGGTGGGCGGTGATCGGTAGTGGACGACTGATTACCGATCACGGATAACTGATCACCGTTGAAGGCAAACGGGTCCGGCACAAATCGCTCCGCGGTCAGGTCCGGCCGGCCGAGGTAGCCGCGGCCGACGCCGACGCCGCCGATGTAGAGCTCGCCGGGCACGCCCACGGGCACGGGCTGGCCGTAGCGGTCCAGGATGTGGACCTGCACGTTGGGAATGGGTGTGCCGATGGGGGCCGAGGCTGCGCCGGGCGGCAGGTCGGCCACGACGCCCTGGACCGGGCCGATGCTGGTCTCGGTGGGGCCGTAGGCGTTGACGAAGCGCCGCGGGGGCTGGTCCGGCTGGCTGGGCTGCTGCGCCCACTGCATCCAGCGCGCGGCCAGCTCGGCGCTGCAGCGCTCGCCGGCCGTGATCACGACGCGCAGCCGGCCGGTGTTCTCGGCGGGCAGCAGCGCCAACACCGACGGCACCAGGGTCACGTTGGTGACGCCGTGGTCGCGGATGAGCTGCGCCAGGTCAGGCGGAGAAGCCAGCACCTCCTGCGGCGCCAGCACCAGGGTGGCGCCGGTGGTCAAGGCGGTGAAGATCTCGGAGGCGGATGCGTCGAAGCTGATGGAGGAGAACTGCAGCACGCGGCAACTCTTGCGCACATCGAACCCCTCGATCTGGCCGAGGATGGTGTTGACCAGCCCCTCGTGGTGGATCATCACGCCCTTGGGCCGGCCGGTGGTGCCGGAGGTGTAGATGACGTAGGCGAGGTGGTCGGGGGTCGGTAGGTTGGTAGATGGGTAGGTTGGTGGGTGCTGGGCAATTTCGGGCCAGTTGCGGTCGAGGAGGACGTATTGCATACTGCGCACTGCGTATGGCGTGCTGTGTACGGAGTATGCCGTATGCCGTACGTCTTCTTTCGTCACTAACACTTGCGCCCCGCTATCCTCCAACATGTAGGCAATGCGCTCGGGCGGGTAGTTGGGGTCAATGGGCAGGTAGGCGCCGCCGGCCTTGAGGATGCCTAGCATGCCGACGATCATCTCCGGCGAACGCTCGACCATGAGGCCGACGATGGTCTCCGGCCCCACGCCCAGCCCGCGCAGGTGGTGGGCGAGCTGGTTGGCGCGCGCGTCCAGCTCGGCGTAGGTGAGTTCCTTCAGTCCCGCCAGCTTCTCCAGTTCCCTCCCTTCCTCCGTTTCCTTCTCTTCCCTTCTTTCCCTCATTTCCTTCGGTACGACCATCACCACCGCCGCCTTATCCGGCGTGCGCTGCGCCTGGGCCTCGAAGAGCTCTATCACCGTATGGCCCAGAAACTCCGGCCGGGCGGTGGCGTTCCAGGCGGCGCGCTGGGCCAGCTCGGCCTGGGTGAGCAGGGGCAGGTCGCCGACGCGGCGGTCGGGGTCGGCTACTGCCGCGGCCAGCAGTGTCTCGAAGTGGCCGATCATGCGCTCAATGGTCTCGCCGTCGAACAGGTCGGGGTTGAACTCCCACGCGCCGGCGAAGCCCTGGGCGTCCTCGGCCATGGCGAGGGTCATGTCGAACGGGGACGAGGTGGTGGGCATGTCCAGCACCGCAATCTGCAAGCCGGAGGCCAGGGCCGTCGGGCTGCGGCCCCCTGTGCCCCGGGCCGCGCTCTGCGCTGCGTTCTGCAGCACGAACATGACCTGGAAGATGGGGCTGTGGCTCAGGCTGCGCTCCACCCCCAGGTGGTCCACCACCGTCTCGAAGGGCACGTCCTGGTGCGCATAGGCGGCCAGCGCGGTCTCTCGGGTGCGGCGCAGCAGCTCGCGGAAGGTGGGGTTGTCGCCCAGGTCCCCCCGCATCACCAGGGTGTTGATGAAGAAGCCGATCAGGGGCTCGACCTCGCGACGGGTGCGGCCGGCGATGGGCGTGCCCACGGGGATGGCATCCTGGCCGGTATAGCGGTGGAGCAGGGCCTGGAACGCGGCCAGCAGGGCCATGAAGGGCGTGACCCCCTCGCGGCGGGCCAGGGCCGTGAGCGCCTGGGAGAGCTCCGGCGAGAGGCGGAAGGTGCGGCGGTCTCCGCGGTAGGTCTGCAGCGGCGGCCGCGGGCGATCGGTGGGGAGCTCCAGCAGCGGCGGCAGGCTGCTCAACTGCTGCCGCCAGTAGGCCAGCTGGCGCTGCAGGGGCGAGGTCTCGGCGTCGCCGCCCTCCAGCCAGGCCCGCTGCCAGGCCGCGAAGTCGGCGTACTGGATGGGCAAGGGCGGCAGGTGGGCGGGCCGGCCCTCCAGGTGCGCCGCGTAGCCCTCGGCTAGCTCGGCCACCATCACGCCGTTGGACCAGGCGTCGGAGACGATGTGGTGCATGGTGAGCAGCAGGACGTGCTCCTCGTCGGCCAGGCGCACGATCCGGCCGCGCAGCAGGGGGCCGCAGGCCAGGTCGAAGGCCGCGGTGGCCTCCTCGGCGTAGAGGCGGTGCAGCGCAGCTTGCTGCTCCGCCTCGGGCAGGCCGCTCAGGTCGGTCAGGGGCAGGTCCAGCCGCAGCTCCGGGTGCACCACGGCCACCGGCCGGCCCTCCGCCTCGCCGAAGGCCGTGCGCAGGACCTCGTGGCGGCGGACCACGTCGTTGAGCGCCTTGACCAGGGCCTCGACGCTCAGCGGCCCACTCAGGCGCACGGCCGAGGGGATGTTGTAGAAGGGGTTGCCCGGCTCCAGCTTGTCCAGGAACCAGAAGCGCTGCTGGCCGAAGGAGAGGGGCGGCGGCTGCAGCGGCCGGCCGTCCTCCCCGCGCGGGAGCGGCGTGAGCGGCGGTGCGGCGAGCTGGCGGCCCTCGGCCGCGGCGCGGTCAACCGCCGCGGCCAGGTCGCTCAGCACCGGGGCCTCGAACAGCGTGCGCAGGGGCAGCTCCACGCCAAAGGCCGTCTGGATGCGGGACATGAGCTGCGTGGCCAGCAGGGAGTGGCCGCCCAGGTCGAAGAAGCTGTCGGCTGCCGAGACCCGTTCGACGCCCAGCAGGTCGGCCCAGAGGTTGGCCAGGAGCTCCTCGGTGGCCGTGGCCGGCGCCACGAAGCCTGCGCCATCGCCGGCAGCCTCCAGCCTGACGCCCTCCATGCGGGCCAGCGCCTTGCGGTCCACCTTGCCGTTGGGGTTGAGGGGCAGGCTGGGCAGCACCACGAACGCGGCCGGGATCATGTAGTCGGGCAGGGTGCGGGCCAGGAACTGGCGCAGCTCTTTTGTAGTAACGGCTTCGCCAGTCCGCCCGTCAGGGCGGGCAGCCGTTACAGGACGGCTAGAGCCGTCACTACGAAGCGTCGTATCCTCCTTTGTAGTAACGGCTTCGCCAGTCCGTTCGTCAGGACGGGCAGCCGTTACGGGACGGCTAAAGTCGTCACTACGAAGCGTCGTATCCTCCTTTGTAGTAACGGCTTCAGCCGTTACAGGACGGCTAAAGTCGTCACTACGAAGGGTCGCGTCCTCCCTGGTAGTAACGGCTTCGCCAGTCCGTCCGTCAGGACAGGCAGCCGTTACGGGACGGCTAAAGCCGTCACTACGAAGGGCAGCGCGCAGGGCGATGTACGCCACCAGGCGCTTGTCGCCGGGCGTCGGCTCGTGCACCAGCACAGCCGCCTCCTGAACGGCCGGGTGCTGGGCCAAAACAGCCTCGATCTCGCCCAGCTCCACCCGGAAGCCGCGGATCTTCACCTGGTGGTCCACCCGGCCCAGGAACTCCAGCACGCCGTCGGGCCGCAGGCGGACCAGGTCGCCGGTCTTGTAGAGGCGGGGAGCGGGGAGTGGGGAGCGGGGAGCGGTGGTCGGTGATCGGTGATCAGTGAACGGTGAACGGTGAACGGTAATCGGTGAACGGTGAACGGTGAACGGTGGTCGGTGATCGGCGTTAGACGACTGGTCACTGATCACTGATAACTGATCACTGATTACCGCAAACGGGTCCGGCACAAATCGCTCCGCCGTCAGATCCGGCCGGTTGAGGTAGCCGTGGGCGACGCCGACGCCGCCGATGTAGAGCTCGCCGGGGACGCCGACGGGCAGCAGGTTCATGTGACGGTCGAGGACGTAGAGGCGGGTGTTGATGATGGGCCGGCCGATGGGCACGGCGCCGTGGAGGGGGGTGCGGCCGTCTGCGGTGAAGACGGCGCAGCCGACCACGGTCTCGGTGGGGCCGTACTCGTTGACCAGGAGGGTGTCGGGCGCGTAGCGCTGCCAGAAGGCCACGTGCTCGGCCAGGAGCTGCTCGCCACCGATGATGAAGGCGTGGGTAGCGCCGGCGGCCTCATCGGGCCGCATCTGCCGGCCGATGAGCTCCAGGTGGGCGGGGGTGATCTTGACCAGGCTGAAGTCGCCGTAGGCCCGCAGGGTCTCAGTGAGCGCCTCGATGCCCAGGTCGTCGGGGACCAGGAACGCGGCCTTGCCTGCGGTGAGGGGGGCCAGCAGGCTGGTGACGGTGAGGTCGAAGGAGATGGAGGAGTGCACCGGCGCGCCGACCCCGCGGTCCAGGGGGTAAGCCTGGCGGCACCAGGTGAGGTAGTTGACCAGGCCGCGGTGGTGCACCAGGGTGCCCTTAGGCCGGCCCGTGGAGCCGGAGGTGTAGATGAGGTAGGCGGGAGCGTCGGGGGTGTGGGATGTGGAATGTGGAATGTGGGATGCTGGTTGTTGGGCGATGGCGGGCCAATCGCGGTCGAGTAACACGCAATGCGTAACGCGTAACTGGTAACCCGGAGAGGGAAGGGAGGGTTGTGAGGATGAGAGGGTCTCGCCCTTTGTAGTAACGACTTCAGTCGTTACCGTCTGGGTATCCCCACTGATCTCGCCGGGAGGAGTGTCATCGGCGGCAGCACGGCTAAAGCCGTCACTACCAGGCGTGAAGCTCCCACCCCTGGCCACACTCTCCTCCCTGCTTTGGTTACGCACTGCTCCGTTGCTCGTTACGCTCTCCCACACGCGCTCCTGAGTGATCACAACCTTCGCCCCACTGTCCTCCAGCATGTACGCAATGCGCTCCGGCGGGTAGGACGGGTCAATGGGCAGATAGGCCGCGCCGGCCTTGAGCACGGCCAGCATGGCCACGGGCAGCTCCAGCACGCGCTCGGTGCAAATGGCGACCACCTCGCCTGGCCCCACCCCCAGCCCGCGCAGGTGGTGGGCCAGCTGGTTCGCGCGGCGGTCCAGCTCGGCGTAGGTGAGCGCCTGGAGGTTCCGACTTGCCTCGGAGGAACTTGGAGGAACTCGGAGGAGCTCGGAGGAGCTCGGAGGAGCTTGGAGGAGCTCGGAGGAACTCGGAGGAGCTTGGAGGAACTCAGGGGTACCCAGTTCCTCTAGTTCCCCCAGTTTCCCTAGTTCCCCTAGTTCCCCCCTTTCCTTCTTTTCCCTCCATCCTGCGCTCCTCCCCACCACCGCCACCGCATCCGGCGTGGCCGCGGCCTGCTGCTCGATGAGCTGGTGGGCCAGCAGGTGCTCCGGGAACTCGGCCGCAGTGGCGTTCCACTCCACCAGCAGGTAGCGCTCCTCGGCCTCGGTGAGCAGGGGCAGGCGGGAGAGGCGGCGGTCGGGGTCGGCCGCGATGCCGGCCAGCAGGGTCTGGAAGTGGCCCAGCATGCGCTCGATCGTGCTGTGGTCAAACAGGTCGGTGTTGTACTCCAACGCGCCGGCCAGCCGATCCCCCTCCTCGGTCATGAACAGGGTCAGGTCGAACTTGGCGGTGCCGCTGTGGGCCTCCACCGGGCTAATGGTGAGGCCGTCGCTCGTGGCTTGGGGACGCAGGGTTGGCGCGCCGGCCTGGCTGCTCTGCAGCGCAAACATCACCTGGAAGAGCGGCGAGTGGGCCAGGTTGCGCTGCGGCTGCACGGCGTCCACCACCATCTCGAAGGGCACGTCCTGGTGCGCATAGGCCTCCAGCGCAGTGCTGCGGGTGCGGCGCAGCAGCTCGCGGAAGGTCGGGTCGCCGGAGAGGTCCCCGCGCATCACCAGGGTGTTGACGAAGAAGCCGACGATGCCCTCCAGCTCGGCCCGGGTGCGGTTGGCGATGGGGGTGCCGACGCAGATGTCGTCCTGGCCGGCGTAGCGGTTGAGCCAGGTCTGGAACGCGGCCAGCAGGGTCATGAAGAGGGTGGCGCCCTCGCCTTGGGTCAGGCGGCGCAGCGCGGCCGACACTTCGCGGCTGAGGCGGAAGGTCTGGTATGCGCCGCGGAAGGTCTGGACGGGTGGCCGGGGGCGGTCGGTGGGGAGCTCCAGCAGCGGGGGCGCGCCGGCCAGCTTCTGCCGCCAGTAGCCGAGCTGCGCCTCCAGGGCTTCGCCTTGCAGCCAGGCCCGCTGCCAGGCGGCGAAGTCGGCGTACTGGATGGGCAGGGGCGGCAGGACGGCCTCAGGCGGCTGCCCGCGGCGCAGCGCGTCGTAGGCCGCGGCCATCTCCCGCACCAGCACGTTGCTGCTCCAGTTGTCGGAGACGATGTGATGGGTGGTGAGCAGGAAGACGTGGTCCTGCTCGGCCAGGCGCAGCAGGCGGGCGCGCATCAGCGGCGGCCGGCTCAGCTTGAAGGGGCGCTGGGCCTCCTCTGCAGCCAGCCGCGTCACGGCGGCCTCCCGCTCGGCCGGTGGCAGGTGAGAGAGGTCCTCCACGGGCAGGTCCACGGTCAGCCGCGGGGCGATCACCTGGCCCGGCACCCCGTCCACGGCAGTGAAGCTGGTGCGCAGCGACTCGTGGCGTTGCACCAGCGCGTTGAGCGCGCGGCGCAGCAGGTCCACGTCCAGCGGACCGGTCAGCCGCACCGACTCGGGGATGTTGTAGAGGGGGCTGTCCGGTTCGAGCTGATCCAGGAACCAGAGGCGTTGCTGCGCGAAGGAGAGGGGCAGCGGGCCGGCGGGCGCGCCCGTGGCCGGATCGCGCGGGAGCGGGGCCAGCGGCGGCGCAGCCGGGGCAGCGGGCGCAGCCGCGCGGCGCAGTGCGGCCTCGATCTGCTCGCTCAGGCTGGCCACCGTGGGCGACTCGAAGATGTGGCGCAAGGGCAGGTCAATGTCGAAGGCCTTGCGCAGCCGGGAGACCAGCTGCGTGGCCAGCAGGGAGTGGCCGCCCAGCTCGAAGAAGTTATCGTGCGCGCCGATGCGCTCTGCGCTCACACTCAGCACCTCGGCCCAGATGTCGGCCACCTGGCGCTCCAGCGGGGTGCGCGGGGGCACGTAGGCCTCTTCGGCCGCTCTCTGCGACCAGTCGGGCGCGGGGAGGCCGTTGCGGTCCACCTTGCCGTTGGGCGTGAGGGGCATGACCTCCAGCCGCACGAACAGGGAGGGCACCATGTAGTCGGGCAGGCGCTCCTGGGCGAAGCGGCGCAGCTCGCCGGCCGAGGGCGCGGCGTCGTCGCTGAGGCCCCGGCGCACCACGTAGTAGGCCACCAGCCGGTTCTGGCCCTTGGGGTCGGGCCGGGCCACCACGGCGCAGCCGGCCAAGTCGGGGTGGCGGTCGAACACGGCCTCGATCTCCCCCGGCTCGATGCGGTAGCCGCGGATCTTCACCTGGTCGTCGGCGCGGCCCAGGAACTGCACGACCCCGTCCGCCAGCCAGCGGGCGAGGTCGCCGGTCTTGTAGAGGCGGGGACCGGGGAGCGGGGAGCGGGGAGCGGTGGTCGGTGATCGGTGATCAGTGATCGGTGAACGGTGATCGGTAATCGGACGGTGAATGGTGAACGACGGTCGGTGATCGGCGCTAAACGACTGGTCACTGATCACTGACAACTGATCACTAATCACTGAAAACGGGTCCGGCACAAACCGCTCCGCGGTCAGGTGCGGTCGGTTGAGGTAGCCGCGGGCGACGCCCAGGCCGCCGACGTAGAGCTCCCCGGGCACGCCGATGGGGGTCGGCTCGCCGTAGCGGTCCAGGATGACCATGGTCTGGTTGGCGAAGGGCGCGCCGATGGGCACGATCTGGTCCAGGGCCAGCCGCGCCAGGTCGGGGTCGCCGGGACGGGCCTCGAAGTAGCAGGTGTCAATGGTGGCCTCGGTCAGGCCGAAGGAGTTGATCAGCCGGGTGTTGGGCCCGCAGAACTTGAGGAAGCGGCGGTACTCGCCCACGAACCAGCTGTCGGAGCCGCAGGCCAACACCTGCATGAAGCTCAGGTCCTGGCCGGTCTCCTCCAGGTACTGCACCAGCCCGCGCAGCACCGCGGGCACGAACTCGGCGCAGGTGACCCCCTCCCGCCGCATCAGCGCGTAGAGCTCGGCCGGCTCCAGCAGCAGCTCGCGCGGGCAGAGGACGAGGGTGCCGCCGGAGCACAGCGCCCGCACCAGGTCGCCGGTGAAGACGTCGAAGGAGAAGCTGGCCATCTGCAGGTGGGTCTTCACCGGCTCCCGCAGCGCGTAGGCCCGCTCCCACGCCAGGTAGGCGTTGACGATGCTGCGGTGCTCCACCATCACGCCCTTGGACTGGCCGGTGGAGCCGGAGGTGTAGATGACGTAGGCGAGGTTGGAGGGGGTTGGTAAATTGGTAGATTGGTAGGTTGATGGGTTCTGGGCGATCAGGGGCCAGTCACGATCGAAGAGGACGTAATGCGTAACTCGTAACTCGGAACCCAGAGAGGGGAGGGGTGGTTGCGAGGATGGGGGAACCTCGCCCTTTGTAGTAACGACTTCAGTCGTTACCCTCTGGGTATCTCCGCTAAACTCGCTGGGACGAGCTTCCTCGGCGGCAGGACTGCTGAAGCCGTCACTACCAGGCGTAAGGCTCTCACCGCCGGCCACGCCATCCTGCCTGCTCTGGCTGCGCCTTACGCCATCCGATGTTACCGTTTCTCCCAGAACCCGGTCCAGCAAACGCGCCTCGGTGCTCACCACCACCTGCGCACCGCTGTCGGTCAGCATGTGCAGGATGCGTTCGGCCGGATAGCTGGGGTCAATAGGCAGGTAGGCGCCGCCGGCCTTGAGGATGCCCAGCAGCGCGACGATCATCTCCGCCGACTTCTCGGCGAGCACCGCGACGATGGTCTCCGGCCCCACGCCCAGCCCGCGCAGGTGGTGGGCCAACTGGTTCGCGCGCCGGTCTAGCTCGCCGTAGGTGATGTATTGACGGCTGGTGGAGGACTGGGCTGCCGGGCGACGGCTGAAGTCGTCACTGCGAAGGGGCGGGACAACCACCGCCACCGCATCCGGCGTGGCTGCGGCCTGGGCCTCGAAGAGCTGGTGGATGCAGCGCTCGACGTCGTAGTCGGCCTGGGTGCGGTTCCACTCGTAGAGCACCAGCCGCCGCTCGGCCTCGGGCAGCATGGGCAGCCGGCCGATGGCGCGGTCGGGGTCGGCGACGATGCCCTCCAGCAGGACCAGGTAATGGCCCAGCAGCCGCTCGATGGTGCTGCGGTCGAAAAGGTCGGTGTTGTACTCGGCCGCCACGGAGAGCCCGTCCACCTGCTCGGCCAGGCTCAGGGTCAGGTCGAAGGTGGCGGTGCCCGCGTCCACGTCCATCACCCTGAGGGAGAGCCCCGGCGCTTCCTGCGCGGGCAGGCCCGCGTTCTGCAGGATGAACATGGTCTGGAACAGCGTCGGATGGCTCATGTCCCGCTCCGGCTGCAGGCGGTCCACCAGCATCTCGAAGGGCAGGTCCTGGTGGTCGTAGGCCTCCAGGGCCACCTGGCGCACGCGGCGCAGCAGCTCGCGGAAGGTGATCTCGCCGCCTTTGTCCTCGAAGCGGGTGCGCAGCACCAGGGTGTTGATGAAGACGCCGATCAGCGGCTCCAGCTCGGCGCGGGTGCGGTTGGCGATAGGCGTGCCTACGGGCAGGTCGGCCAGGCCGGTGTAGCGGTGCAGCAGGACCTTGAACGCGGCCAGCAAGGTCATGAAGAAGGTGGCGCCCTCCTGCCGGCCGAGCGCGTGCAGCCGATCCACCAGGGCCCGCGGGAGCTTGGCGTGCAGCGTGGCGCCGTTCGCCGTCTGCACCGGCGGCCGCGGCCGGTCGCCGGGCAGCTCCACGATGGGCACCGGGCCCTTGAGCTGCTGCTCCCAGTAGGCGTACTGGCGCTCCAGCACCTCCCCCTGCAGCCACTCCCGCTGCCACTCGGCGAAGTCCGCGTACTGGATGGGCAGCTCGGGCAGGGGCGAGGGCAGGCCACGGATGAAGGCCGCGTAGAGGATGGACAGCTCCCGCACGAAGACGCTCACCGACCAGCCGTCGGACACGATGTGGTGCATGGTGACCAGCGCCACGTGGTCCTCATCGGCCAGGCGCAGCAGGCTGAAGCGCAGCAGGGGGCCGCGGGCCAGGTCGAAGGGCTTGCGCGCCTCGTCGCGGGCCAGGCGCAGGGCCGCCGCCTCCCGCTCCTCGGCCGGCAGGCCCTCCAGGCTGATCAGCGGCACGTCCAGGGTCAGGCGGGGGAGGATGATCTGGCTCGGCTCCCCGCGGATGGAGCGGAAGACGGTGCGCAGGGCCTCGTGGCGGCGGACGATCTCGTTGACCGCGCGGCGCAGCGCGTCCACGTCCAGCCGGCCGGTCAGGCGCATGGCCGTGGGGATGTTGTAGAAGGGGCTGCCGGGCTGGAACTGGTCCAGGAACCAGATGCGCTGCTGCGCGTAGGACATGGGGAAGACGTAGACCTCGTCCTCCGCTGGCATAGCCTGCGCCATCGGCTCCAGGGCCACGGCGGCGTACTGGTACTCGTCGGGGCGGGGCGTGGTCATCGGGCAGAACCTCCCTGGCCTTCCTCGTCCAACTGCGAGAGGCTGATGCGGCGGCCGCCGCGCGGGCGAGGGGCGATGGTCGGCGCGGAGGGCGCAGCCGGCTGGGCGGCCTGGGCGGCCCTGGCCTGCTCCACCGCCTGGGCCAGGCCGGCGACAGTGGGCTGCTCGAAGAGGGCGCGCAGGGGCAGCTCCACGCCGAACTCGTCGCGGATGCGGGAGATGAGCTGCGTGGCCAGCAGGGAGTGGCCGCCCAGCTCGAAGAAGTTGTCCTCGGCGCCCACCCGTTCCTGCTTAAGCAGCTCGGCGCACAGGGCGGCCAGCCGCTCCTCGGTGGGCGTGCGGGGGGCCACGTACGCGGCGGCCGCCAGGGCAGCCTGGTCGGGCGCGGGCAGGCGGCGGCGGTCCACCTTGCCGGCGGGGGAGCGGGGGAAGGCCTCCAGGGCAGTGAAGGTGGCAGGCACCATGTACTCAGGCAGGCGCTGGCGCAGGAAGGCCCTGAGCTCGGCGGCCGTCTCCTTCGTAGTAGCGGCTTCGCCAGTCCGTCCGGCAGGACGGGCAGCCGCTTCTGGACGACTAAAGTCGTCACTACCAGGGGTGGGGATGTAGTACGCGTGCAGCGTGTCCCCGCGCGCGGTGACCACGGCGTCCTGCACGGCCGGGTGCTCGCGCAGCGCAGCCTCGATCTCGCCCAGCTCGATGCGGAACCCGCGCACCTTCACCTGGTCGTCCACACGGCCCAGGTACTCCAGCACCCCGTCGGGCAGCCAGCGGACCAGGTCGCCGGTCTTGTAGAGGCGTGGAGCGGGGAGCGCAGAGCGTGGAGCAGTGTCCGGTGATGCGGAGTGCGTAACGAGTAACTCGTGACCCGTAACCTCTGACTGCTGACCTCTGACCTCTGACCTCTGTTTCCGGCTCCCTGCTCCTCGCTCCCTGCTGTCGGCAAAGGGGTTCGGCACAAACCGCTCTGCGGTCAGCTCCGGCCGGTTGAGGTAGCCCACGGCCAGGCCGACGCCGCCGATGAGGAGCTCGCCGGGGACGCCGATGGGCTGGGGCTGCAGGCGCTCGTCCACCACGTAGAGCTGGAAGTTGGCGATGGGGCCGCCGATGGGCGGGCCGCCGAAGGGCCACCGGACGGCCGGGTCGCAGCGGAACATGGAGGCGCAGACGGTGGTCTCGGTGGGGCCGTAGGCGTTGAAGAAGCGCCGGCCGGGTGCCCACTTCGCCACGATCTCGTCGGTGCAGCGCTCGCCGGCCGCGATGACCGTTTCCAGGTCGGGAAGCGCCTCGGGCTGCAGCACAGCCAGCAGGGAGGGCGGCAGGGTGACGGTGGTGATGCGCTGCTCCCGCAGCAGGCGCATGAGGGCCGGGCCGGAGGCGAGCACCTCCTGGCGGGTGAGGACCAGGGTGGCGCCGTTGCGCAGGGCCATGACGAACTCCCAGACCGAGGCGTCGAAGGAGAGGGGCGAGAACTGCAGGATGCGCTTGCCGGGGCGGATGTCGAAGGCGCGCTGTTGGACGTCGGCCAGGTTGCAGAGCCC
>JANWYQ010000031.1 GCA_025055015.1 Caldilineales bacterium | reverse complement strand
CAGCCTGTCCGCCGTAGTAGAACTCGCTCACGGGCTCGTTTTCTCCGTCACAAAGATGGCGTCATTGTACCGCAGGGGTAGGGGTGTGTCAACAACCGGCCGGGCAGGCGTGCGGGCGCCCGGTACACGCGGCTGCGGCGGCTCCGCTGAACTGCGCCGGGCACTGGTAGCCGCAGGGAAACGCAACGTGCCCGATTGAGTTCGCACCTGGGGGTGCGAACTCCGCGGGAAATCACCTCTCGCCTGCGGAGGGAGGCGCCCCCAGGCGCCGGGGGGTTTGCACCTGGGGGTTCGCACTCCACAGAGAAGCACGGCGCTTACGGGTTCGCACCTGGGGGTGCGTACTCCACGCTGGGCATGCGTTCGCACCTGGGGGTGCGAACTCCGCTGTTCACGGTTCACCGTTTACCGTTCACCGTTCACGGTTTACCGTTCACCGCTCACCGCTCACCGACCCCCTCCTCCACCTCAATCAACCCACCCCCCAGGCACACCTCCCCGTCGTAGAACACGGCCGCCTGGCCGGCGGTGATGTCCCGCAGCGGGCGATCGAAGCGCACCGCTGCCCGGTCGTTGGGCAGGGGGATCACGGTGGCCGCCACAGGCTGCGCCTTGTAGCGGATCTTCACCTGGGCGCGGATCGGCCCATCCGGCGGCCGGCCGGCGATCCAGTTCACCGTGCGCGCAGTCAGCCGGTCGCGGCCCAGCTCCGCCGCCGGGCCCACTACCACGGTGTTGGTGGCCGGCTCCAGGCGCAGCACGTAGAGCGGCTCGCGGGCCGCGATGCCCAATCCCTTGCGCTGGCCAACGGTGTAGAAGGGCAGGCCGCTGTGCTGGCCCAACACCCGGCCGCTGCTGTCCACGATGGGGCCGGGCCGGATGGCGCCGGCCGGCGCCCAGTCGCGCAGGAAGCGGCGATAGTCACCGTCGGCCAGGAAGCAGAGGTCCTGGCTCTCCCGCCGGCCGGCCACGGGCAGCCCGCGCTCCGCCGCCATCTGTCGCACCTCGGCCTTGGTGTACTCGCCCACCGGAAAGAGCACCCGCGCCAGGTGGCGCTGGGTCAGCACGTGCAGCACGTAGCTCTGGTCCTTGTCCAGGTCAACGGCGGTGAGGAGCTGGTAGTAGCCGGTGAGCGGTGACCGGTGATCGGTGATCGGTGATCCGCGGTCGGTAGAGAGCGTCTCATGGCTTTCAGCTAAAGACGGCACACTTTCTACGCGGCGGACGCGGGCGTAGTGGCCGGTGGCCAGGTAGTCTGCGCCCAGGCGCATGGCGTAGTTGAACAGGTAGTCGAAGCGGATGTGGCGGTTGCACTGGACGCAGGGGTTGGGCGTCTCCCCGGCCAGGTAGCCGGCCACGGTGAAGTCCACCACCCGCTCCTTAAACGGCTGCTCAACGTTGATCAGGTAGAAGGGGATGTCCAACGCATCGGCCACGCGGCGCGCGTCGTTGACCGCCTCCAGCGAGCAGCACTTGTTGGTGCTGGCCTCGCCGGCCGACAGCTCGGCCCACAGGCGCATCATCACGCCGATCACTTCGTAGCCCCGCTCCTTCAGCAGGGCTGCGGCCAAGGAGCTATCCACCCCGCCGCTCATGGCAACAACAACGCGAGGCATAGCGCGTAAACTAAGGAGTGCGCAACCGATAACTTGCAACAGAGCCAGTCGCCGCTATTCCGGTCGCAGGTTACGAGTTAACGATCACCGATCACTGACTACCGATCACTGATCACTGATCACTGATCACTGATTACCGTTCACCGTTCACCGTTTACCGTTCACCGTTTACCGTTCACCGCTCCCCGCTCACCCTCTCCTCAGCCGCTCCACCAAGCCGGGCAACACGGCCAGCACCCGGTCCACGTCCGCGTCGGTGTTGCTGTGGCCCAGGCTGAGGCGCAGGTGGCCAACCGCGTCCATGGCCGGTACGCCCATCGCGGTGAGCACGTGGCTGGGCTCGTGGGCGCCGCTGGTGCAGGCCGAGCCGCTGCTAGCGCAGATGCCGGCCATGTCCAAGCCGATCAACATGCCCTCGGCCTCCACGCCCCGCACCACGAAGCTGGCGTGGTTGACCATGCGCTCCGAGCGGTGGCCGGTGAGGTATGCGTCGGGGACGGCCGCCAGGACGCCCTCGATCAGCCGCTCGCGCAGAGCCGCCAGCCGTTGCGCCTCCTCGTCCCGCTCCGCCTGAGAGAGCGCCAGCGCGGTCGCCATGCCCACCGCGCCCGCCACGTTCTCGGTGCCGGCGCGGCGCTTGTTCTCCTGGCTGCCGCCGGTGATCTGAGGCATGAGGGGCACCCCGCGGCGGACGTAGAGCAGGCCCACGCCCTTGGGGCCGTAGAACTTGTGCGCAGCCAGGGTCATCAGGTCCACCCCCAGCCCATCTACCCGCAGGGAGAGCGTCGGCGAGGCCTGGACGGCGTCGCAATGGAAGGGGACGCCTCGCTCCCGGCAGATCGCGCTCAGGTCGGCCAGCGGCTGCAGGGTCCCCACCTCGTTGTTGGCCGCCATGATGCTCACCAGCACCGTGTCGGGCCGGATGGCCGCGGCCAGGTCCACTGGGTCCACCCGGCCCGCTGCGTCCACCGGCAGCACCGTCAGCTCGAAGCCAAAGCAGTCGCGCAGCTGGTAGGCGGTCTCCAACACGCCCTTGTGCTCAACCGCGCTGACGATCAGGTGTCGGCCGCGGCCGCGCTGGCGCTGGGCCAGGGCGACCCCGCGCAGCGCCAGGTTGTTGGCCTCCGTGCCGCCGCCGGTGACGATCAGCTCGTTGGGCGAGCAGCCCAGCACGTCCGCCATCTGCTCGCGCGCGCGGCGCAGCGCCTTGGCGGCCTCGCGGCCCACCCGGTGCAGGCTGCTAGGGTTGCCGTAGTGCTGGACGAAGTAAGGCAGCATGGCGTCCAGCACCTCCGGCCGCATGGGTGTGGTGGCGGCGTGGTCCAGGTAGACGATGTTGGGCGCGGACATGGTCGGTTACCGGTGAACAGTGATCGGTGAACGGTAGACAATGGTCTCAGAGACCAGTATACCATCGGTGCAAGGCGGTCACAAGCGCGATGGCATACATTCAGCCCTCCCATCCATACTTGCGCAGCGAGCCGTTGGCTTTGCCAACTTCTCTCACCTGCGGTATCATAGGCACCGGTTTCCCCACTTTGCTCGCGGGTTCACAAGCCTTCGAGCCGTCCCTTTTCCCCTTTTCTCATCCTCTACTTATGTCGAGCACTTATGGCTCTCACTTTGGATCCCTTCTTTAACCCTCGCTCGGTAGCTGTGGTGGGCGCCAGCGCCGATCCGAAGAAGCTGGGCCACGCTGTCGTTTACAACATCGTCACGCACGGCTTCCCCGGCGACGTCTATCCCATCAACCCCAAGGCCGAGGAGATCATGGGCCGGCGCTGCTACCCCAGCGTGCTGGCCGTGCCGGGCGAGGTTGACCTGGCGGTGATCGTGGTGCCCAGCCAGGCGGTGCTGGCGGTCGTGGAGGAGTGCGGCCAAAAAGGCGTGGGCGGGATCATCGTCATCACGGCCGGCTTCCGTGAGGTGGGCCCGCAGGGCCTGGCTATGGAGAGGGACCTGCTGGCCACCGTGCGGCGCTACGGCATGCGCATGATCGGCCCCAACTGTCTGGGGATCATTGACACCTTTGTGCCCCTGCAGGCCAGCTTTGCCCTAGGCATGCCCAAGCAGGGCGGCATCGCCTTCATGTCTCAGTCGGGCGCACTGTGCACCAGCATCCTGGACATGGCCCTGGCCGACGGCATCGGGTTCAGCCGGTTCGTCAGCCTGGGCAACAAGGCGGACCTGAACGAGATTGACTTCCTCCAGGCCTGGGGCGATGACCCCAACAGCCGCGTGATCACGGCCTACCTGGAGGGGATCGCCGACGGCGCGCGCTTCATCGAGGTGGCGCGCCAGGTGAGCAAGCGCAAGCCGGTAATCGCCGTGAAATCGGGCACCACCCAGGCCGGCAGCCGCGCCGTGTCCAGCCACACCGGCACCCTGGCCGGCTCCGAGCGCGCCTACGAGGCCGCCTTCCTGCAGGCCGGCGTCCTGCGGGCCACTTCGGTGCAGGACCTGTTCGACATGGCGGTGGCCTTTGCCCGTCAGCCTCTGCCGGCCACCGACGCCGTAGCCGTGGTCACCAACGCCGGCGGGCCGGGCATCATGGCCACCGACGCGCTGGAGCGGGCCGGCCTGCGGCTGGCCACGCTGACGGCCGAGACCCAGGCCAAGCTGCGCGAGGGCCTGCCGCCGGCCGCCAGCGTGCTCAACCCGGTGGACGTGCTGGGCGACGCCATGGCCGACCGCTACGCCCTGGCCATCAACGCCGTGGCCGACGACCCCAACGTGGGCGCCATCCTGGTGATCCTGACGCCCCAGATCATGACCCAGATCCAGGAGACGGCAGCGGCCGTCACGGCCGTGGCCAAGCGCAGCGGCAAGCCGATCCTCACCGCCTTCATGGGCAAGCAGACCATCGCCGCGGGCGAGCGCATCTTGGTGGAGCATGGCCTGCCCAACTACCCGGTGCCGGAGCGGGCCGTCAACGCGCTGGCAGCGATGGTGCGCCAGAAGCGCTGGCAGGAGCGGCCCGTGCCCAAGATCGAGCGCTTCGAGGTGGACCGAGAGGCGGTGGCCGAGGTGCTGCGCCGGGTGCGGGCCGACGGCCGCCTGACCATCGGCGACGCCGAAGCGCGCACCATCCAGGCCGCCTACGGCATTCCCTTCCCCAAATCGGTCTTGGCCAAGACGCCCGACCAGGCCGCGGCGGCCGCCGAGGAGATCGGCTTCCCGGTGGTGCTTAAGATCGCCTCGCCCGACATCCTGCACAAGACCGACATCGGCGGCGTCAAGCTGAACCTGCAGACGGCCGACCAGGTGCGAGACGCCTTCGACCTCATGGTCTACCGCGCCCAGCGCTACCAGCCCACGGCCGAGATCTGGGGCTGTCTGGTGCAGCAGCAGGTGCGCGGGGGCAAGGAGGTGCTGTTGGGTATGAACCGCGACCCGCAGTTCGGGCCGCTGCTGGTGTTCGGCCTGGGCGGCATCTACGTGGAGGCCCTCAAGGACGTCACCTTCCGCGTCGCACCCATTGACCGCGAGCAGGCGCGGGAGATGCTGAGCGAGATCCGCTCCTACTCTCTGCTCAAGGGCGTGCGCGGGGAGCCTCCCAGCGACCTAGACGCGATTGTGGACGTGATGTTGCGGCTGAGCCAACTGGTCACGGACTTCCCAGAGATCGTCGAGTTGGACATCAACCCCTTGATGGTGTTCGAGCGCGGCAAGGGCGCGCTGGGCATTGACATGCGGTTGGTACTGAAGTGAAGTAACCGGTAATGCGTAGTACGTAACTCGTGCCGTGTAGCTTTTTCATTGGGGTTACGAGGTGTGAGTTACGCAGTGCGCAGGACGGTCCATCCCCCAGGAGCTCCCTCATGACAACTCTGTACGTTCTTTCCACCGAGACCTATTCCGGCAAGACAGCGGTGTGCATCGGCCTGGGGCTGCGCATGCGCGAGGACTGCTGCAGTGTGGGCTACATGAAGCCGGTGAACCTGAGCGCCGTCCTGCATGCCGGCCAACCTTACGACGAGGATGTCGTCTTCATCAAGGACCTGTTCGGCCTGCCTGAGCCTTTGGAGGTCCTAGCGCCAGTGCAGCTCACGCCGCAGCGCCTGGAGGCCTTGCTCACCGGCGGCTCGCCTGAGGAGTTTCACCGTCGTCTGGTCGAGGCCTACCGCATCGTCAGCGCCAACTACCAGATCGTGATCCTGGAGGGCGCCAGCAATCTGCGGGAAGGCTACATCGTGCGCCTGGCTCCGCCCCAGCTGGCCGCCCTGGGCGCGGACCTGGACGCCAAGGCGCTGGCCGTGGTGCGCTACGAGGACGCGCGCTCGGTGGACCACTTCCTGGCTGCGCAGGCCCGCCTGGGGGAGCGGCTGATCGGCGTCGTGGTCAACGCCGTGCCCGGGCTGCACCTGGAGTTCGCCGAGACCTACCTGCGCGACTACCTGGAGAGCCAAGGCATCCCGGTCTTCGCCGTGCTGCCCCGCCAACGGCTGCTGCAGGCCACCACTATCGGCGAGCTGGCCGATGGGCTGAGCGCAGAGATTTTGGTCCACGCCGACATGCGGGACGAGCTGGTGGAGAGCCTGATGGTGGGCGCTATGGGGGTGGACCAGGCGCTGCACTATTTCCGCCGTCGCGCCAACAAGGCGGTCATCACCGGCGGCGACCGCTCGGACATCCAGTCGGCCGCGCTGGAGACCTCCACCAAGTGTCTGATCCTGACCGGCAACCTGCACCCCAGCGCAGCCATCCTGGCCCGGGCCGAGGAGGCCGGCGTGGCGGTGATGTTGGCGCCGCAGGACACCTTGACAGCCATCGAGATCGCGGACAGCTATTTCGGCCGCAGCCGCTTCCTGCAGCGGGCCAAGATCGAGGCCTTCCGCAAGCTGATGGACGAGCGGTTCGACTTCCAGCGGCTGTACAACATGCTGGGCGTGAAGTAGCCCCGTTCACCGCCCACGCCAACGGCTGGGGGTGAACGACGTTGATGCGTTGCCCGGAGAGCGCCGACTTCACAAGGAGGCTTTTCCTATGACGATCATCGAGAACATCGTTGGACGAGAGGTTCTGGACTCGCGCGGAAACCCCACCGTGGAGGTGGAGGTAGAGCTGTCGGAGGGCGTGACGGCGCGCGCCATCGTGCCGTCGGGCGCGTCCACAGGCGCACACGAGGCGCTGGAGCTGCGGGACGGCGACAAAAAGCGCTTCGGCGGCAAGGGCGTGCTGAAGGCCGTGGAGAACGTCAACGACGTGCTGGCCGAGGAGCTGATCGGCTGGGACGCCACCGACCAGGTGGGGATTGACGAGTTCATGATCGGCCTGGACGGCACCCCCAACAAGAGCAAGCTGGGTGCCAACGCCATCCTGGGCGTGTCGCTGGCCGTGGCCAAGGCGGCCGCCGCCGCCCTAGGCCTGCCCCTCTACCGCTACCTGGGCGGCGTGTCGGCCCGCACCCTGCCCGTGCCCATGATGAACATCCTCAACGGCGGCAAGCACGCCGTGGGCAGCACCGACTTCCAGGAGTTCATGGTGATGCCGGTGGGCGCGCCCACCTTTCGCGAGGCGCTGCGCTGGGGCTCGGAGATCTACCAGAGCCTGAAGAAGGTGCTGCACGACGCGGGCTACAGCACCAACGTGGGCGACGAGGGCGGCTTCGCGCCCAGCCTGGGCGGCAACGTCAAGGCCGTGGAGGTGATCCTCCAGGCCATCGAGAAGGCTGGCTATCGCCCCGGCGAGGACGTGTGGATCGCCCTGGACCCGGCGGTCAGCGAGCTGTACGACGCCGAGACCGGCCGCTACAAGCTGGAGATCGAGGGCCGCGAGCTGACCAGCGAGGAGCTGGCCGACCTCTGGGTGGACTGGGTCAACCGCTATCCCATCATCAGCCTGGAGGACGGCATGGCCGAGGACGACTGGGAGGGCTGGAAGCTGCTCTACCAGAAGCTGGGACACAAGATCCAGCTGGTGGGCGACGACCTGCTGGTGACCAACACCCAGCGCATCGAGCGGGCCATCGCCGAGCGGGCGTGCAGCGCGCTGCTGATGAAGGTGAACCAGATCGGCACCCTAACCGAGTCCATTGCGGCCATTGACATGGCCCATCGCGCCGGCTGGGCCGTGGTCACCTCCCATCGCTCCGGCGAGAGCGAGGACACCACCATCGCCGACATCGTGGTGGCCTTCAACTGCGGCCAGATCAAGACCGGCGCACCGGCCCGCTCCGATCGGGTAGCCAAGTACAATCAGCTCCTGCGCATCGAGGAGGAGCTGGGCAGCAACGCGGTGTACCCCGGCCTGCGCGCGTTCCGCGTGCACCCGTGAGGGGGCGGTGAACGGTAGACGGTGAACAGTGAACGGTAAACGGTAAACAGTCCACCGTGGAGTTCGCACCACCCGGTGCGAACAACCCGCCGGCGCCTGGGGGCGCCTCCCTCCGCAGGCAAAAGGTCATTTCCCGCGAAGTTCGCACCCCCAGGTGCGAACCGCAATGCCAACCGCGCTGCGGAGTTCGCACCCCCTGGTGCGAACGAGTTCCGAATGCGGAGTTCGCACCCCTAGGTGCGAACCCATACGCACACCCCGGTGCGAGCTCCGTCACACGAAGAAGGGTGCGGCCGGTTGCGGCGCGCACCCTTCTTTGCTGGCCAGGTTGAGCAGCCAGGTCTCCCAGCGCCCATCGTGCGGCCGGCTAGCCGACACCATCCGCCGATTGCCGATCGCCGTCCCCCGTCTCGCGCGCTAGGATCCACGCCACCGCTTCCGCCAGGTCGGCGACCACCGGCACGTCGTAGCCCTTCGCGCGCAGCCCGGCCCGCTGCGCTTCGCCGCGGCCGGTGAGCACCAGGATCGGCTGCGCGCCCACCGCCATCGCCGCCTCTACGTCGCTCACCGCGTCCCCCACTAGGTAGGATCGGGACAGGTCCAGTCCCATGTCGGCCGCAGCCGCCAGCAACATGCCGGGCGCCGGCTTGCGGCAGGCGCACCCCTCGTCAGGCCGATGGGGACACGCGTACACCCGGTCCAAGCGCCCACCCTGCACGGACACCGTGGCCGCGATGCCGGCGTTGATGGCCCACATCTGGTCCAGGGACATCAGCCCTCGCCCGACCGCCGACTGGTTGGTGACCACCACCACCGCCAGCGGGGTGCCGGCCAGCCGCCGCAGGGCGTCCAGCGCGCCGGGCAAGAACTGCACCTGTTCCCACGACCGCACGTAGTCGGTGTGGTTCACGACGATCACGCCATCGCGGTCCAGGAACACCGCCCGCCCCAAGGGAGCGTCACCCATGGTCCAGCTCCCCCGGATAGGCGTCCGTTGCGCTGGCCAGCAGGGGGTTCTGGGCCGGCGGCTCGTGGCGAATGCGGCGGCGCAGGGTGTACAGCAGCACGTGGCAGATCACCGTGAACGCGTCCTCCACCTGCTCCATGCTGTGGGAGGGCACGTGCACCGCCACCTGGCTCAGCCGGCGCAGGCGGCCGCCGTCGAAGCCGCACAGGGCCAGGGTGGAGGCGCCCACGGCGTTGGCCAGCTCGATGGCTGCCACCACGTTGGCCGAGTTGCCGCTGCCGCTGATGCCGATCACCAGATCGCCGGGCTCGACGAAGTTGCGCAGCGGCTCCATCAGCCCCACGTGGTAGCCCTCGTCGTTGCTCCAGGCCATCAGCGCCGGCACGTTGTCCACCAAGGCCACGGCGCGAAAGCGATGGCGCCCCGCCACGTTGGCCCCCTTGTTCAGGTCGCCGGCGAAGTGGGAGGCGATGGCCGCGCTGCCGCCGTTACCGCACACGTACACCCGCGCCCGCCGGCGCCACGTGTCCAACAGTAGGTCCACCGCAGCCGTGATCTGCTCCGGCGACAGCCGGGCCAGCACCCCGCGCACCTGTGCCAGGTACTCGCCCACCGCCGGGTCCGCTGGCATCTGTGGTTCGGTCATGGTCCCTCTCACCGCTCTGGCAGCTGGGCCTTGGCGCGCTCCAGCCGCAGCACCCGTCGCGCCGTGCCGGCCAAGATCTGCAGGTCCAGCCAGATGGTCCAGTTGCGAATGTAGTACAACGTCAGGCGCATCTCCTCGTCCAGCGTGCGCTTGTCGCCCACGGCCCACGGCCCCGTCAGCCCCGGCTTGACCGTCAGCAGGTTGGGCAGCCAGGGGGAGTGCACCTCTACCTGACCCACGGAGATGGTACGGGGCCCTACCCAGCTCATCTCCCCGCGCAGCACGTTGACGATCTGCGGCAGCTTGTCGAGGCCGGTGGCGTAGAGGAAGCGCTGCAGGCCCAGCACCTGCTCCGCCGGCAGGGCCACCGCCGACGCGCCGTTGGCCAGGGCCAGGCTGTCCAGCACGTCGCTGAGGGGATGGGTGAAGCGGGGCCGCGGGGTGTGGCCTAAGCCGGTGTGGAACTTCCAGGTGGTGAAGGTGCCGCCGCCGGCGGCCAGCACCTGATGCCGTTCGATCACCGGCCCGCGGGTGAACAGGCGCAGGGCCAGGGCCACGCCCAACATGAAGGGCCAGGCAACAGCCAACGCGGCCAGAGAGAGGGTGTAGTCCAGCAGCCCCTTGAGCACTGCGTCTGCGCCGGTGATGCGCTGGCGGTTGACGACCAACAAGGGCACGTAGGCGTCCTGGGTGACCCGCACGCCGGTGGTGAGGATCTCGTAGAAGCCGGGGGAGAGCTTGATCTCCACCGGCAGGTCGTCGCCGTTGACGCTGCCGTGCGCGGCCCGCAGGATCTCCTGGAAGGTCTCCCAGGCCACAGCGTTGGTCACCACCACCACCTCGGAGACGCCGTAGGTGCGCACCGCCTCGGCCAGGCGGTCGGGCCCGCCCAGCACCCGCAGGGTTGCGGCCGAGGGTCGGGTGTCGTCCAGGGGCACCAGCGCGCCGGCAGGCAGGAAGTCGTCAATGAAGCCCACCACCTCGACGCCGGCCCGGCGGGCGGCCTGGAACTGGCGCGCGATGGCCCGTCCCTGCTCGTTGGCGCCCACGATCACCGCGCGGGAACGCAGCCGCCCCCGTCGGCGCAGGGCATAGACCAGCCGCCGGAAGAGGAAACGGCCGCCGCCTACCAGCAGCACGCCGAACAGCCACGCCAGCAGCAGCCACCCCCGGCTGAGGACGGCCAACCGCACGAAGTAGCTGAGCAGCACCACCGCAGCCACGCCGTACAGGCAGGATCGAGCCACCTGCACATACATCTCCAGCCCGGCCAGGGTGAAGCGCAGGTCGTACAGCCGGTTCAGCGCGAAGATGGCCAGCCAGATGGGCACCGTCAGCGCGCTCATGCGCAGGTAGACCACGGGGTCCTCGAAAGGCCGCTCCGGGAGGAGGCCGCTGCCGATGCGCAGCCAGTAGGCCAGCGCCAGGGCCAGGGACACGGCGACCGCGTCCAGCACCACTAGCGCCAGGATCAGCCGCCGCTGCGTCGTGCGACTCATCGCACCATCCTCCAGTCGGCCGGGATGGGCAGGACGGGCCGCCCCAGCCGCTGCAACAGCGCCAAGAGGCGGCTACGCGCGGTGGTGGAGGCCAGGGTCAGGCCGGCGTTCATCAAGACGCGCGCGCCGGTGCTGTCGAAGCGGAAGTCCATGCGCCGCAGCCCGCGCGCCTCCAGCGCGTCGGTGACCTGGGGCTGGAAGCGGGGCTCGCAGTAGAGCATCAGGAACCCACCGCCGCCTGCGCCGGTGATCTTGCCGCCCAGCGCGCCCAGCCGGCGGGCGGTCTCGTAGCTGTCGTCAATCAGGTCGTTGCTGATGCCGGCGGCAAAGCGCTTCTTCTGGGTCCAGTTCTCGTGCAGCAGCTCGCCGAACGCGTCCAGATCGCCGGTGACGAAGGCACGCTTTACGTCGGCCACCATGGCCTTCACCCGGTGCAGCGCCTCCACGGTGGCGGAGCTGGGCTGGCGGCTGGCCGCGCTCTGCTGCTTCAGGATAGCGGCGGAGTTGCGGGCGTGGCCGGTGAAGAAGAGCATCAGGTGGCTCTGGAGCCGCTGCCGCGTGTCCCACGGCAGGTCTAGGGGGGTCACCTGTGCGCCGTCGGCGGTGAAGACGATCTCGTTCAGCCCGCCGAATGCCGCCGCATACTGGTCCTGCTTGCCGATGGGCATGCGCATCTCCTCCAGCTCCAGGTAGCAGGCCAGCTCGGCCAGCTCCGCCTTGGTGAGGTGCTCGCCGCAGGCGGTGCTCAAGGCTTTGAGGATGGCCACGGTGACCGCGCTGGAGGAGCCCAGGCCGGTGCCGGGAGGGATCTCCGAGGCCAGGAACATGGAGAGGCCGCGGCGGATGCCGAAGGCGTGCAGCACTGCGCGCGGCAGCTCTAAGATGCCGTCGTCGGGGAGGGAGCTCTCGTCCACCGCGGGGTCCTGGCGGTAGAAGGTGCGGTAGTCGGACGAGGTGATCTGCAAGGTGTCGCCGTCGTAGACCCGCAGCACCACGTAGAAGTACTTGTCCACCGTGGTGTTGATCACCGCGCCGCCGTACTGGGTGTAGTAGGCCGGTAGGTCGGTGCCGCCGCCGGCCAGGCTGATGCGCACAGGCGCGCGGGCGATCAGCATAGGCGACTCCCGGCCGGCGCGGGCAAGACAGCGGCTCGGCGCACCGCGCCCACGGCCTTCATCACTTGCTCGGCGCGCTCGGAGTAGTCCTGCAGGTCGGGCTGGCGGCTGGCCCACTCCGCGTAGTCGGCGATGATCTGGCGCAGGGAGGTCTGGGGCTGCCAGCCCAGCGCCTGGAGCTTGCCGATGTCGGACACGATGTGACGGGTGTCGCCGAAGCGATACTCCCCCGGCACCTGCACGGGGATGTCCACGCCCAGCACCTCGGCCGCCAACGCGGCGTACTCCAGCACGCTGACAGCCTGGCCGCCGCCGACGTTGAAGGCCTGGTAGTCGGCGCGCGGGTCCTCCAGCGCCAGCAGGTTGGCTCGGGCCACGTCTTCCACGGAGACGTAGTCCCGCAGCTGGCGGCCGTCCTCGTAGGCCACGGGCGCGCGGCCGGCCAGCAGGCGGGTGACGAAGATGCGGCAGATGCCGGAGTAGGCGTTGCGGAAGCTCTGCCGCGGCCCTTGGGTGATGGAGTAGCGCAGGGCCACCGTGGGAATGCCGTAGCGCTGGCCTAGGTTCAGGGCAATCATCTCCTGCGCGTGCTTGGACATGGCGTACTGGTTGTGGGGGTTGACCACCGCCTCGTCGGTGGGGCAGAGCTGCATGGGCCGGCCGCAGGCGGGGCAGCGCACCTCCCACTGGCCGGCGCGCAGCTGGCTCTCCGGCCGCAGCGGTGGATACTGCACGCCGTCCCGCGGGCAGCGGTACTTGCCCTCACCGTAGACCGCCTGGCTGCTGGCCACCACCACCTTGCGCACCGGCAGCCGCTCGTTGACGATCAGCTCGTAGAGCAGCGCGGTCCCGGTGGCGTTGACGTCGAAAAAGCGGCTGAAGTCGGTCAAGTAGTCCTGGTATGCGGCCAGGTGCACGACCAGCTCCACCCCCTCCAAGGCGCGGCGCAGCGCCGCCCGGTCGCGCACGTCGCCCACCAGCAGCTCTGCGTCCGCCGGCAGGTAGTCGGGCGGCTGGCCGCCGCGGTGCACCGGAGGCAGCAGAGCGTCCAGGATGCGCACCCGGTAGCCGCGGGCCAGCAGCAAGTCCACCGTGTGGGAGCCGATGAACCCGGCGCCGCCGGTCACCAGGACGGTGGTCATCACCCCTCCTGGTCTTCGGCGTGGAGGATGGCGGGGTCGGGCCGGTACACCTTGCGCACCTGGTTCCCCTCGCCCATCAGCAAGACTACGGGGCGATGGTTGGCCAGATCGGCCATGTCCGCCCAGGCGTAGGCCATGACGATCACCTTGTCGCCGGGCGCCACCAGCCGCGCGGCCGCGCCGTTGAGCTGCACCTCGCGCGCCCCGCGTCGGCCGGGGATGACGTAGGTCTCCAGCCGGTTGCCGTTGTCAATGTCCACCACTTGCACCCGTTCCCACGGCAGGATGCCCGCCAGCTCCATCAGCTCCGGGTCCAGGGTGATGGAGCCGACGTAGTGCAGGTCCGCCGCGGTGACCGTGGCCCGGTGGATCTTGGCGATCAGCACATTGCGCAGCATGGATTTAGCGCTCCGTCAAGCGCACGCTGAGCGTGCGCGCCACCTCGTCGCGGTCGTGGGTGGCGTAGTACCACTCGATGGTGCGGCGCAAACCCTCGTCGAAGGGCGTGCTCGGCTCCCAGCCTAGCAGCGCGCGGGCGCGGGTGAGGTCTGCGGCGCGACTGAAGACGCCCACCGGCTTGGTGAGGTCGAAGTGCAGCGCGCGCGGCCGAAAGCCTGTGATCTCAAAGATGCGCTGCGCCACCTCCTTGATCTTGATGTGTTCCGCCGCGCCGACGTTGACCGCGCTGCCGTCCTCGATGCGCTCCGCGGCGCGGATCATTCCCTCCACGATGTCGGCCACGTAGGTGAAGTTGCGGTCCTGCTCGCCGGTGCCCCAGATCTCGTAGGGGTCCATGCCCACGAAGGCCTTGGCGATCAAGGCGATCACTGCGTGGGTCTCGTTTTCCCGCTCGCCGTAGGCCGTGAAGAGACGGCAGGAGGCGGTCTTGAGGCCGTACTGGCGGTGGTAGGCGCGCAAGGTCATCTCGCCCATCAGCTTGGCCCAGCCGTACTCGCCGTCGGCCAGCGCGCGGCCGGGCACGAAGGGGTCGGCCCACTCCTCGCGCAGGTAGACCGGGCCGTTTTGCGCCGTGCGCACCTCTTCCTGCAGCGTGGTGGGATAGACACAGGCGGAGCTGGCGAAGCAGATACGCTCCACGCCGCCGCGCCAGGCCGCGTGGAAGACGGTGCCGTCCAGCACCATGTTGGTGGAGCACTCCACGGGGTGGGTGTCAATGTAGCCGCGGCCGCCGTGGGAGGCAGCCAGGTGGAAGACGACCTCCATGCCCCGCACGGCCCGCTCGGCCACGCTGCGGTCGCGCAGGTCTCCCTGGGTGAACTCGATGTGCGCCAGGGACTGGGCCAGATTGGCCAGCTTGCCGCTAGAGAGGTCGTCGGCAACCCGCACGTGGGCGCCGCGCCGCACCAAGGCGTCCACCAGGTGGCTGCCGATGAAGGAGGCGCCGCCGGTGACCAGAACTTTCTTGCCGGACCAGTTGAACGTCATGGTTCTCTCTTGGCTTCTGCGAGCAGGCCGGCGTAGAACTGCTCTAGGCGGTCCACCAGGCGGGGCCAGGAGAGCTCGCCCTCGGCCAGGCGCCGCGCGTTCTCGCCCATCCGCCGGCGGCCCTCGGGGTCGTGCAGCAGCCGGAGGCAGCCCTCGGCAAAGGCCTCAGGCTCGTCGGCCGTCAGCAGGCCGATCTCCTGCTGCTCAAAGAGGGGCCGGAGGATGCGCATGGCAGTACCCACGGTGGGCCGGCCCACGGCCAGGTAGTCGTTGAGCTTGGACGGCCAGATGTTGTCGGTGGCGATGGTGCGCCGGAAGGGCAGCACGGTCACGTCGCAGGCCGACAGGTACAGGTTCAAGGCCTCGTAGGAGATCCAGCCGGTCTCGATCACGTCCTCGGCGCAGTCGGCCGGCACGTAGTCCCAGAAGCCCTTGAGCTTGTGGTTGCCCGCGCACACCAGCTTCACCGGACAGCCGGCGCGCCGGCGCAGCAGCCGAAACGCTGGAAAGAGCAGCTCGGCCGTGGTTTGCCGCATGACACCCACATATCCTAACACGAAAGCGTCGTTTGGCAAACCCGCCAGCCTGCTGCGCGCCGCGTCAACAGGGTAGGGGACAAGGCCCTCGGGGTCGCAGCCGTGCAGCAGGTTCAGGATCCGCTCGCGAGGGATGCCGACGCGCACCGCACGCTCGGCCAGGGGCTCCCCCATGGCCACGCAGGCGTCCGCGCGCGGGTGGAAGAACTCCTCGCAGAAGGTCTCCACCGGCTCCATGAACCAACGGATCCGGGGGCTGCGCTCGGCCGCCGTCCCTCCGCGGCCATACCAGTCCGCCCAGTCCAGCACCACCGGCACGCCCCACGTCCGCTTGAACCAGAGGGCCGGCAGGGCCACCACCGGCCGCGACTCCAGGCCGTGCACCAGGTCGAACTGGCCGGTCCGAAACCGGCGGATGCGCTGCGCGGCGTCCCACAGGTCCCACCCGGAGCGGGCCTGGCCGGGCAACAGGTCCGGCGCCTCGACGATGGTCACCCCCTCCACCTGGAGCTGGCGAAAGCGGCAGCGGGCCGTCGGCGAGATGCTCACCACGGTGACGGCGTGGCCCCGGCGCACCAGGTGGCGAGCCTGGTGATAGGCGCGGAAGAACGCGCCGCCCCCCTTCCACGTCACGTTGTGGGTGAGGTAGAGGATGCGCATGTCCCTTCCTCAGCCGGCGCCTTTGCCGGTGAGCATGACCCAGGGCGTCTTAAGCATGATGCGCAGGTCCAGCCAGAGGGAGCGCCGGCGGATGTACTCCAGGTCCAGGGCCAACATGCGGCTGAAGCCCACCTGGCTGCGCGCTGTGACCTGGTAGAGGCCGGTGATGCCGGGGGTGACGCTCAGCCGCTGCTTGGCCACAGCGTCGTAGTGCTCGTACTCGTAGGGGACGGGCGGCCGCGGGCCCACCAGGCTCATCTCGCCCCGCAGCACGTTGATCATCTGCGGCACCTCGTCCAGGCTCAGCCGGCGCAGCCAGCGGCCCACGGGCGTCACCCGCGGGTCGGCCACCACCTTGAACACCGGCCGGCCCGCTGCGTCCAGAGCGTAGGCGGCGTCCTCCTTGACGAAGCGCTCCAGCCACTGGCGGTGGGCCGTGTTGTCGCCGTCGGCCACCATGGTGCGGAACTTGTAGTAGCGGAAGGGGCGACCGCCCTTGCCGATCACCGTCCCGCGGTAGAACACCGGGCCGGGGGAGGTGAGCTTGATGGCCAGGGCGATCGCCACCCACAGGGGCAGGCCCCACAGCAACACCGCCAGGGAGACGACTACGTCCAGGCCGCGCTTGATCGGCAGATAGCCGGGCGGCGCATGGCGATGGGCCCAAGCCTCGGTGATGAGCTCGACGGCGGCCGACGTCACAGGTAGCCCAACCCCTCCAGCTGTTGACGGGTGGCGGCGTCCAGGCCCAACCCCTGAGCGTGGACGTCGGACAGGCTCCCGTAGACCCGACACTCCACCAGCCAGGCCTCCAGCATGGCGTTCATCTCTTGCACCACGTCGGGGCGCTCGGCCGCCAAGTTTTGCTGCTCGCCGGGGTCTGCCGCCAGGTCGAACAACAGCTCGCTGTCGGCCGCCTGGCGGCGCACGTAGAACATGGGGTTGCGCAAGGCGCGGCCTAGCATGGCGCGATTGGTGAGCTGGCGCAGGTAGCCGGCCAGACGTTGCCTCCAGGACAGGGGCGCAGGCTTTGCGGACGCCGTGTAGTCGCCTGGCGGGTCCACCCGCAGGTACTTCCAACGGCCGTCGCTCACGGCCAGCAGACGGTGGTTGCTGAGAGACGCTTGGGTCTCGGCGTACACGGCCGGCCGGGGGGGTAGGCTGCGCCGCCGCACCTGGGACACCAGGCTGTAGCCCTGCATGCCCTCGGCCAGCCGACTTAGGCCTAGCGCGTCCAGCACTGTGGGCGCGATGTCGGTGAGCTGCGCCAGGGAGTCGCAGACGCTGCGCGCCGGCCGCAGGGCTGGCGGGAACTTGATCAACAGCGGCACCCGCCACACCTCCTCGTAGGCCAGGTGGCCGTGGACGAAGTCGCCGTGCTCGCCGAAGGCCTCGCCGTGGTCGCCGGCCACCACCACCAACGTTTGGTCGTACAGCCCCAGCGCGCGCAGCCGCTCCAACAGACGGCCGATCTGCTCGTCGGTGTAGGCGACCTCGCCGTCGTAGAGGTCTATCAGGCGCTGGACGTCGGCCGGGGTGCGGGCCCGACGGGTGCTTTCGCTGCTGCCGTCTATGCGCCCGCGGTAGGCCGGATCGGACCAGCGGTCGTAGCCCGGCGGCGGGCGATAGGGGTCGTGGGGATCCAGGGCCCACAGGAAGAGGAACCAGGGGCGGTTGCTCCCGCGCTGTTCCTCCAGCCATGCCAGGGCTGCAGCGTTCACGTCCTCGGCCAGGGGGAGCACCACCGTGGCGTCGGTCTCGAAATAGAGCTTCCACGCGGCCGCAGTGCTCACCGCGCGGCAGCCGGCCAGGCTGACGTCCTTGTACAGGTCCACGAAGCGGTCGAAGCCGATGCCGAAGCCCAGGGCCGAGGAGACGTTGCCGATGGCGCTGACGGCCATGGTGCGATAGCCGGCTGATTGCAACAGGGCGGGCAGCCGCGGCACAGCCCGCGTGAACAGGTCGGCGCGGGTGCGGACGGCGTGGGCCGGCGGGTAGCAGCCGCTGAGGATGGAGGCTGCGGCCGGCCTGGTCCAGGTGCTGGTGCTGTAGGCGCGGGTGAAGCGCGCGGCGTGGGGGTCGGCCGCCAGCGCGTCCAGGTGTGGCGTGGTGGGCCGGCCGTAGCCGTAGCAGCTCAGGTGGTCTGCGCGCAAGGCGTCTACGATGTAGATCAAGACGTTGAACATGGCTACCAGGCAAGGAGTTCCCGCTCCACACCATCGGGAATCGAGGCTTCAGCCGGGGATGGACAAGGACGCCCACCACCCCAGGAATTGAGGCTTCAGCCGGCTTGGGCGAGCCAACCCGCCGAAAGGCTCGACTCCGACCGGCCGTCGAAGGCGCCGTCTCAACCGACCCGCAAGTCCCGCGGCGACGAGTTCCACACCATGCCCTCGTACACCGCCAGCAGCCGCTCCACGTACACCTTCACGTCGAAGCGCGTCTCCGCCACCCATCGGTTGCGTCGGCCTATGGCCCGGCGCAGGTCGGCGTCGCCCAACAGGCGCAGGATGGCCGCAGCCAGGGCCGCCGCGTCGCCCGGCGGCACCAACAGGCCGTGGTCGGGCTCCTGCACCAGGTCGGGGATGCCGCCCACCGGGGTGGCGACCACCGGCAGGCCGGCGGCCATGGCCTCCAGCAGGGCTACCGGCAGCCCCTCGGCGTAGGAGGGCAGGGCCAGCACGGCGGCCTCCTGCAGCAGCCCTCGCTTGGCATCGCCCTGAACCACACCGGGGAAGGACACGGCCGGGCCCAGGGCCGCCGCCCGCTGCTGCAGCGCCGGCGGCGGCCGGCCGCCGCAGAGCACGAAGCGGGCATCAGGACGTTGAGCCAGCACCAAGGCCGCCGCAGCCACCAGGTCCGCTGCGCCCTTGCGGGCGGAGAAGTCACCCAAGAAGAGCACCGTGGCCTCGCTGCGCGCGGTCGGGTCGGCCGGGGGCCGGATGGCGGCGCAGTCCACCGGGTTGGGCAGGAGGACGACCCGATCCCGACCTGCCAGGTCGGCGAGCGCAGCCTGCCAGCTGGGCGAGAGGGCGATGACCACCGCGGCCCGATGGAGCATCCAACGGGCCACGCGGCCGCCCTGGTCCGCAGAGGCGGCCTCGGCCGGCAGGTGCCAGTGCAGCACGGCCGGCCGGCCGGCCAGCCGGCTCAGGGCCAGATACAGGGCGTGGCGATAGAGGCTGCTGCCGCCGCCCACGTGCAGGTGCACCACGTCCACCTGGCCCTGGGCCAGCCGACGAACCAGGCCGCCCAGGGCCGTCAGAAAGCGGACCAGCTTGACGCCAGGGCCACGACGCCGCGCGCCCTCCGCCAGGTAGGTCAGCCGACAGCGCTGCGGCAGGTCGGACTCCAGCAGGGCACCGGCCACAGCCGAGATGCCGCCGCCCACGTGCGGCTCCGGCCCAATCATCAGGATGCGCAACATAGGTGCGCCGAGACAGCCGAGACGCCCGCAGGGCACAAGTCCCCGGTGCGTCGGCGTCAGGCCGTGGGAGCCAGCATGTGCCGCTCGATGGCCATGATCAGCCCGGCCATGATCCAAAAGTAGACGGCCACCGAGGGCTGCGAGAAGACGTTGTCGCCCATGGCGCCGATGAACATGCCGGCCGCGCTCATCAGGAAGCCGAGGGCGAAGAGACGGAGGGCGGGCTGCGGCGCCCGGCGATAGACGCGCACGGCCAGCCGGACCACGATGAACAACACGGCGACCATGGCCACCGTGCCGATGATCCCGACGTCCAGCAGAAAGCCCAGCACCTCGTTGTGCGGCCGCTGGCCGATCAGGAAGCGCACCCGCCGGGGGATGCCGGCGCCGGTGATGGGCGCGGCCAGGAGCACGTAGTAGTACTCGAAGGCCTTCATGCCCACGCCGACCAAGGGGCTGGTGGCGATCCACTCCAGCGCGAAGTTCCACAGCCGCAGCCGGCCAAACCAGGTGCTGGTGGGGCTGAGGGTCTCGGCCAGGCGGGCCTGGGCCGGCGCGTAAAGCCACAACAGGCCGGCTACGGAGACCGGGAAAAGGAACAGCAACCGGCGGTAGCGCAGGATGCCGAGGAGCACGACCACCACGCTTAAGGAGAGCCACGCCCCGCGGATGAAGGTGAAGAGCAGGCCCAGCAGGCTGCCGACCAGCAGCAGCGCCAACAGCCGGCGCCGGCGGTAGATAGGCCGCGGGCCGTCCGCCTCTCCCTGGTCGCCCAGGTCCCGCTCCAACAGGAAGACCAGCAGCAGCGGGATCACCAGCACCAGGTAGAAGGCCAGGGTGAAGGGCCCACCGGCCAGGCCGTACACTCGGTTGAAGCTCTCGCCGGCGCGGATCACCTGGCCGCCGCCCGTGGCCAGCTGGTAGAACCCTACCAACACGGGGATCGCAGGCGAAACCAGGATGGCGCCCACCATGCGCATGGCCTGCGGCGGCGTGCGCACCACGTCCACGATGAGCCACATCAGGGCGTAGTAGCCCACGAAGCGGAACGCGCCCTTCACCGACTGCAGCGGCACCGGGGAGAGGGCCAGGGTGATGAAGGGCACGGCCAGGAAGACCAGGTAGGGAAAGGTGATCGGCAGACGGCTGAGCCCCTGTCGCGTCAGCAGGAGACGCAGCAACATGCCCACCATCAGCACCGAGGTGAGCAGGATGTCGGGGCTAAGGCGCAGGCCGCCGATGGGCGTGGGCAGGTCCACGCCGTTGAGGTTGACCGCCGCAAAGGCGTAGGCCAGCAGCGCCCACTCCGGCCGAAAAACCACCAACGCCAGCCATCCCGCGGCTGCCAGCCCGCCCACCACCGCCAGGGGCACGTAGGCCGACTGCAAGTAGCCCTGGGCCAGGCCGACGGCCACGCTGGCCAGCAGGCCGAGAGGCCCGAGGAGCCAGGCCGGATGGAGGCGGATCTCACGCGGGACGACGCGTCCGATGGTCATGGCGACAGAAGGCGTTTCACGACAGGTAGCCGAGGCCGGCCAGCTGGCGCCGAATGGCGTCCTCCTCGGCAGCGCTCAGCCGATGGCCGTTGCCGCTGGCGACCAGGCCGTACTCGGCCAGGACAACGGGACGCTGCCAGGCCGGCTCCAAGGCCTCATGCAGCACGCGGCCGTCCATGTCGGCGGCCACGGGCAGGCCCATGGCGTGCAACAAGGTGGGCGCCAGGTCCGCGATCGAGGCGCCTTCCACCCAAACCCCGCGGCGCACCCCCGGCCCATGGAGCACGAAGAGGCCGTCCGGCCGATGGGTGGCGCTGTGGCGGCGCAGCTCCGCCATCGGCACCGGGGTGACCAGGGGGCCGCTCAGCGCCGGGCCGCCGGTGTAGGAATCGCGGAGCTCCACCAGGATGTCGGGGATCTCGTCCAGGTGGGGGCCGGCGAAGAGCTCCTCGCGGCGGGCGGCGCGGCGCACGATAGGCTGGCCGGTGTCCGGGTCCCGGAGCGCGGCCAGGCCGGCCAGGATGGCGTCCCGCACGGCCTCGTACTCGGCGCCGGGGGAGACGATGCCTTGCGCCTGCCGCCCGCGCAGGTTGACCACGATCCCCTCCACCGTGGGGAACACGGCCAGGCGGTAGGCCTGGGTGCGCAGCCAGTCCACTCGATCCAGGTCCAGCTGGCGGGCGAAGAGGCGCGCCCGCCACGAGGCCGGCAGGCGATCCCGCAGCCGATGGCGCCACTGGGTGGGCAGGCGCTGCCGCACGGTGGAGACGGCTCGATTGAAGGGATGGGGGCGGCGGCCGGCGGCTGGCCGTAGGCGCAGCCAGCCGTGCTCCGCCAGCCAGACGTTGAGGTGCGCGCGGCGATGGGGAAAGGGCCCCATGCCGTGGTCGGACATGGCCAGCACCAGGGTGTTGTCGTCGGGGAGCGCAGCCAGGAGCCGGCCGATCTCGGCGTCGGCCAGCTCGTACTGCTGCGCAATGACCCGGCCGAAGCGCTGGGCCCCGCGCGGGTCGTAGGCGGGAAAGGTCGGGTCGGTGTAGCGCCAGTAGAGGTGGGGGATGGTGTCGGTGTGGTTCCACACCACCATCACCAGGTCGTAGATCCCCTCCGCCAGGGCGGCCAAGGCAATGTCGGTGTAGCGACGCGTCCAGTAGGCAGAGGCTTCCACGGTCTTGGCCGGCGAGAGGGAGAAGTTGAAGGCGTCCGGCATGGCGTCCCAGCGCCCTAAGCGCGCTGCCATCTCAGGCGGGTAGACAGGCGCCTGGGGGCCGAAAGGCCGGGGGAAGCCGCTGACCAGGAAGCCGTTGACCGGGAACGGAGGGTAGGTCATGGGCACGCCGACGGCGGCCACCCGACGGCCGTGCTGGCCCACCCGCTCCGGCAGGCTGCGGCCGCGGTAGTCGTGGCTGGCCGCAAACTCGTCCCGGTAGCCGCCGTACCGCCGCAGGTCCATCTTGCGGAACTGGTAGACGCCGTGGCGGCCGGGGTTTTGGCCGGTGAGGAAGGTGACCCACGCGGCCGCAGAGATGGGGGGAACGGTGGAGGCGAGGGGGCCGGCCGCGCCGTCAGCCGTCAACCGCGCCAGGTTCGGAAGACGGCCCTGGGCCATAAGAGGGCGAGCGATGTCCCAGGTGGCGCCGTCCAGGCCGATGACCAACACCTTTGGAGCGGAAGGTGGGGAGGAGGCTGCCATAGCGCAGAGATTTTACCACGCCAAAGAAAGGAGCGCCAAGCCGGAGGCCCGTGCGGGGACACGTTGTGGCTTGCGTGCAAAAAATGTAAGGAAATGCCGGCCTGTTTTTCATCTCCTTTTCATGCGACTGAGCTATGCTGGCCTTGTCAAGGCTTCGCGGCCGGTGACCTGTCGAGGCCCTACTAGCGGCTGAGCTTGTCGAAGCCCGCCACGGGACCTCGGACGAGCTCAGGGCCTGCCCTAAGCTACGCCTCATTGCTCTTGACGCAAAAGAGAACGATCATCGTCGAGGAGGAACGAAGATGTCTACCGCACGAAAGACACAGCTCCTGGCCCTAGCGCTCGCCCTTGGGCTGGGCCTGGTGCTCACGGCCGGGGCGGTGGCCCTGGCGGCCCAGCCCGGCGCCGGCGGCGTGGCCGGGCCCATAGGCCTCGCCAAGGCTGCGCCCGAGGCCCAGCAGCCGGCCCGGCTGCCGCCGCCCAAGGCCATCGGCTCCATCCAGCCCGGCGCTAAGGCCGCTCCTCTTGCCCGTCCCCTGGCTGCAGCCATCGTGCTCACCAAGACCGTGGGCCTGGACCCGCTGGTCTGCGGGTCCGACGACACCCTCGTGGTCGCTCCCGGCACCGAGGTGGTGTACTGTTACCAGGTGCGCAACACCGGCTCGGTCACCCTGACCCGCCACAGCCTGTTCGACAGCCAGCTGGGCACCATCGCCTTGAACCTAGCCTATCCCCTGCCGCCCGGCGGCACAGCCACCCTCACCGCCACCGCCGTGGTCACCCAAAGCGTGGCCAACCTGGCCGTGTGGACGGCAGGCACCGGCGGGCTGACCCCGCCGGTGTTGGCCAGCGACACGGCCACCGTCCACGTCGCCAACCTGGAGCTGACCAAGACCGTGGGCACCAGCCGGCTGACCTGCGCGGCCACCGACGCGGTCAGCGTGGTCGCCGGCAGCGAGGTGGTCTACTGCTACCAGGTCACCAACACGGGCAGCGTGGACCTGCCGCTGCACGACCTGGTGGACAGCGAGCTGGGCGTCATCCTGGCCAGCTATCCGTACACCTTGACGCCCGGCGCCAGCGCGTTCATCACCGTGGCCACCACCGTGGACACGGCTGTCACCAACGTCGCCACCTGGACCGCCACCCTGCCCGACTGGGACGTGACGGTGCAGGACAGCGACACGGCCCGGGTGGAGGTGGCGTCGCTGCAGGTCCAGAAGACGGCCGGCACCAACCCGCTGGCTTGCGGCACCAGCGACCCGCTCTACGTGGCGGCGGGCACGCGGGTGGTGTACTGCTACCGGGCCACCAACACCGGCAGCGTGGCCCTGCCCTTGCACGACGTGGTGGACAACCGGCTGGGCGTTATTGCCAGCGGCCTGGCCCGCAACCTGCTGCCGGGAGCCAGCACCTTCATCACCAAGTCCGCCGTGTTGACCAGCACCACGGCCAACGCGATGACGTGGACGGCCCGCGTGCCGGCCCTGGGCCTGTCGGTGACCGACAGCGACTCTGCCCTGGTGGAGGTGGCGTCCATCGTGGTGACCAAGACGGTAGGCACCGATCCCAACACCTGCGCCGCCGGCAACACCCTAGCCATCAAGGCGGGCGACCGGGTGACCTACTGCTTCCGCGTCCGCAACACCGGCACAGTGACGCTAACCCAGCACACGGTGGTGGACAACCGGCTGGGCACCATCGCCGCCGGCCTCTCCTACCCGCTGGGCCCCGGCGGCACGGTGTTCATCACCCGCACCACCACCCTCAACCAGAGCACCGACAACGTCGTCACCTGGACCGCCAGCGCGCCAGCCCGGGGCGTGTCCACCTCGGCCCAGGCCACGGCCCGCGTGCTCGCAGCCAACCTGAGCCTGGACAAGCGACTGACCGGGCCCTACCCGGCCGACAACGCGGTGATCAGCGGCCAACCGGCCACCTTTGCCGTGGAGATCCGCAACATCGGCAGCACCACCATTACCCGCCTGCCGCTGCAGGACACCTTCAATCCCACCTGCATGCAGTTCGTCAGCGCCAGCATCCCGCCCGACAGCCTGTCGCCCTCCCTGACCTGGTTCGACCTGACCACGGCCACCGGGCCCCTAGCGCCTGGCCAGAGCGTGACCGTCAACCTGACCTTCACGCCGACCACCGCCTGCACCAGCTCCACCAACACGGCCCAGGTAACCGGCGCCCAGGACGCGAACGGCTTCACCTTCAACCTGACGGACAGCGTCAGCTTCGAGATCGGACCGCCGCAGTCGGAGATCGGCGGGTGGGTGTTCGACGACCGCAACGGGGATGGGGTCTACCAGCCCTGGCTGGGCGAGACGGGCATCGGCGGTGTGACGGTGAACCTGAGCGGCGGCCGCTCCACCACCAGCGGCTGCTGCGGCTGGTACGCCTTCCTGATCCGCACGCCGGGCACCTACACCGTCTCCCAGGTGCAGCCGGAGGGTTGGACCAGCACCACGCCCAACGAGCGCACGGTCACCGTGCCGCGGCTGGGGGTCAAGGTGCAGGTGGACTTCGGCGAGATCCGCTCCACGCCCACGCCGACACCCACCGCCACCCGCACGCCCACGCCCACCTCGACGCCGACGGCTACGCCCACGGCCACGCCGACCGACACGCCGACCCCCACGCCCACGGCTACCTCCACACCCACGGCTACTCGCACGCCCACGCCGACCCCCACGGCCACGCCGTCGCCCACGCCTACGGCTACGCCCGTGCCGCTGCAGCGGTTCTACCTGCCGCTGATCATGCGGCTGGCGGAGCAGTTCTGAGCCTCATCTGGCCGGGTTGCGCCTGCTCTCCCCGATGGCTAGGGAGGGCAGGCGCTTTTTTGTTGGGGGAGAAACGGCAAGCGACGCCGCAGCCGGAGTCACGGCTGGCCCGCGGCCGCGCGCAGCCCGCGCACGGCCTGGAGGTTGTCGGGGTCCAGGCGCAGGGCAGCCTCGTAGGCGGCGACGGCCTCGGCAGGGTTGCCGGCCGCCCGAAGCGCGTCCCCCAGCCCCACGAAGTAGGCGGCGGTGTCCGGACGCAGGGCAATGGCCTGGCGCCAGGCGGCCGCCGCCTGCTGGGCCTGGCCCTCGGCCAGGTAGGCGCGGGCCAAGAGATCGAAGGCCAGGGGCAAGTCGGTGCGCCGCGCCAGGGCTTGACGGAGAGCCGTGATCGCCTCTGGGTAGTTGCCTAGCTGCAGGTGTACCTGGCCGAGCTGCACCAGCGGCCAGGGCGAGGCGGGGTTGAGCTGCGCTGCGCGGGCGAAAAAGGCGATGGCCTCGTCGCTGCGACCCAGGCGGCGCAGTGCGCTGCCCAGGAACTCCACCGCCTCCGGGTCCTCGGGGCGAAGCTGGCTGGCCTCCTCCAGGGGAGCGATGGCGTCGGCCGGGCGGTCCTCCAGCAGGGCCAGCTTGGCCTGCGCCATGCGCTCCTGGTAGGGGGTGAGGCCACCTGCGGCCAGCGCGGCTCGGTACATCTCCGCCGCCCTGGCGCCGTCCAGACCCCAGTAGAAGCCGCCCAGCGCGTAGTAGCCATCGCCAAAGGCAGGGTCCACGGCCACGGCGAGGGCCAGCGCAGCCTCGGCGCGCGAGCGCGCGCCGGCCTGGGCCAGCTGTGCGCCCCAGCGGTGGAGCTGCGCCGCCAGAGGCCGCAGCGCGGACACCGAGCGCCAGGCCGCCACCGCGGCTGCCCGATCCCCCTGAGCGTCCAACACGTTGCCCAAGGCCACCAGGGCGAAGATGTCCCTGGGGCGGCTGCGATGGGCGGCCTCCAGGTGCGCCTGGGCCTCGGCGTAGCGGCCGCGCGTGCCGGCAGCGATGCCGGCCAGCCGCGGCCGATAGCCCAGCGCGGTCAGCCGCTGGTCCGCCTGCTCAAGCGCCTGGCGGATCTGCAGGCGCCTGGTCGTTGCCCGGGGTGACGGCGAGGGCGACGCCAGATCGCCGGTGGAGCGGGCCAAGGCCCACAAGGCCGGCGTGCCCGGACCCAGGGGTAGGTCGCCCAGCTCCGCGCGCCAGAGGAGGGCGTGCAGCAGCGGTCGGCCGGCGGCGGCTGCGCGGCCGGCGCGCGCCGTGGGCGCGGCCGTCAGCGCCAGCAGCAGCGCCAGGGCCAACAGCCAGGGGACCTGCTGTCGTCGAGCGGTCATCGGTGCTGTCCAGAGGGACCGCGAGGCTGGGCTGCAGCGGCAGCGCCGCGATCCAGCTCCAAGCTCGTCGGCCACAAAAAGAAAACGAGAAAGGCCTCAGCCGACCTTTCTCGCTTGTCTACCCAGGTGCCCCCGGTCCGACTCGAACGGACACGCCCGCTAGGGCACAGGCCCTCAACCTGCCGTGTATGCCAATTCCACCACGGGGGCGTACCACTGCGCGCATTATAACCTGAATTCGGCCGGTGTCAAAAAGGGCGGGACCTCCTTGTCTCGACGCCGGCCGTCGAGCCCCGGCTACACCACGGAGGATACCTCGATAGGCTGCTCTGCCGTGGGCGCCGTCGGCGCAGCGCCCATGGCCTCCTCCATCGGCACCCCGGCCATCATGAGGCCAAGCTGCTCGGCAGTAGCCTGGCCGCGGCCCACGATGCCGACGATCCGGCCCTCGTACATCACCGCAATGCGGTCGGACAAGGCTTGCACCTCGTCCAGGTCCTCGGAGATGAGCAGGATGGCCTGGCCGGACGCGCGCTGCTCCAACAGGCGCTGGTGGATGTACTCCGTGGCGCCGATGTCAATGCCGCGCGAGGGCTGCGCCGCCACCAGGACGCGCGGCTCGCGCGAGAGCTCGCGCGCCATGATGGTCTTCTGGATGTTGCCGCCCGACAGGTTCTTGATGGGCGTCTCCAGGCTGGGCGTCTTCACGGTGTACTCCTTGACCAGCGCTGCAGCGTGCTCCCGCATGCGGCGAAAGTCGAGGAAGATGCCGTGGGTGTACTTGGGCGAGGCATGGTCCAACAGGAACATGTTCTCCAGCACCGAGAACTCCTTGATAGCGCCGTCACGCATGCGCTCCTCCGGGATGTAGGCCAGCCCTGCCTGCAAGCGTTGCTGCACCGACGCGTGGGTCAGGTCCTTGCCGGCCACGAGGATGGTGCCGGCGGTGGCCTTGCGGAGGCCGCCCAGGCACTCCGCCAGCTCCCGCTGCCCGTTGCCCGACACCCCGGCGATGCCCACGATCTCGCCGGAGCGCACCTCCAGGTCAATGCCCCTCAGCGCCTCGGTGCCGCGGTCGCCCATGGCGCGCAGCGCGCGGATCTGCAGCAGCGGCTCCCCAGCCTGCTGGGGCTGCGCCCTCAGCCGCTTGACCTCGCGGCCCACCATCATCCTGGCCAGCTCGTCGCGCGTCACGTCCTTGGTCTCCCGAGTACCGATGACCCGGCCGTCCCGCAGCACTGTCACGCGATCGCTGATGGCCAAGACCTCGTACAGCTTGTGGGAGATGAAGACCAGGCCATGCCCTTCCTGCACCATGCGCCGCAAGGTAGCGAAGAGGTCCTTCACCTCCTGGGGCGTCAGCACCGCCGTAGGCTCGTCCAGGATGATCATGCTGGCGTTGCGGTAGAGCGCCTTGAGGATCTCCACCCGCTGCTGTTCGCCCACGGAGAGCTGCCAGATGTAGGCGTCCGGGTCCACCTTCAGGCCGTACTCCTCGGAAAGCTGGCGCACCCGCTTGGCCACGACGTCCAGGTCGGTCAACGGCTCCCGCGAGGACTTCAGGCCCAGGGCCACGTTCTGCGTCACCGTCAGCGTGGGCACCAGCATGAAGTGCTGGTGGATCATACCGATGCCGGCGCGGATGGCGTCGGCGGGGGAGTTGAACTCCACCCGCTGGCCGTCAATCAGGATCTCGCCCTCGTCGGGCTTGTACAGGCCGAAGAGCTGGCGCATGAGGGTGCTCTTCCCCGCGCCGTTTTCTCCCAACAGGGCATGCACCTCGCCGGCCTTGACGTCGAAGCAGACCCGGTCGTTGGCCAGCACGCCGGGAAAGCGCTTGACGATGTCGCACATCTCGATGCGCTGGATGCGCCGCTGCGCTGTTGCGTCAGCGCCGCTGTTGTTTCGGGGCTTCGGGATCGCCATGTCTCTCTCCTAGGCCTGGCTGACGGCCTGACAGGCCTTGGCGGAGACCTGTCAGGCCGTGCAAGGAACGCGCTGGGATGACGCTATGGGGTAACCTTGATGGTGCCGTTCTGGATCCCCTCGACGGCCTCCTCGGCCGCCTTCTTCACCTCGGCGGGGACGGCCACCTCAGGGTTCATGACCACCTTGAGGCCGCCGTCCTTCAGACGGAGGACGAAAACCTTGCCGCCCGGCTGGCCGGCCTGCCGCGCTGCGATGACCTCTTTGAGCATGGGCGCCCAGTCGTAGACCACGCAGGAGACCACGTTCTTGGGCGCCAGCGGCGCCTGGTCGGACTGCAGGCCGAACCAGAGCACATCGCCCTTCTCCTTGGCTGCGTTGATGGACCCCACGGCCGACTGCGACGAGCCGGTCAGGACGTCGGCGCCAGCCGCGATGTGGGTCTTGGCCGCCTCCGTCATCAGGGCCACGTCGGAGAAGGAGCCGGTCCAGGTCTTGTTGATCTTGATGTTGGGGTTGACCGCCTTGACGCCCTGCTCGAAGCCGTTGACATAGGCCTTGGCGTCGCCCACCTCCACGGGGCCGGTGATGCCGATCAGGCCGTTCTTGGTCATCATGGCCGCCATCACGCCCTGGACATAGCCACCCTCCTCCGCGGCCGGGGTGTAGGCGTAGACGTTGGGCAGGTCGAAGGTTTTGACGTCCGTTCCCCACACGAAGGTGACGTTGGGGAAGTCCTTGGCGATCTCGCCGGCGGAAGCGACGTACTGCGAGCCGTGGGCGATGACGATGTCGAACCCTTGGCTCGCGTAGTCGCGGATGGCCGCCGCGGCGTCCGGCACCTTGAACATGTTCTCGGAGTACTTGAGCTCCATCTTGGACTCGCCGCCCATCTCCTCCTGGACCTTCTTCAGAGCGCTCCACATGGACTGGCTGAAGGCGTAGTCCGTGGTGGCGCTGGGCATGATGACGGCCACGCGCAGCGGCTTGGCCGGTTGGCTGGCTTGAGGCGCCGGCCCCGCACAGGCGGCCACGAGGACGCTCAAGATCGCCAGGGCAACGAACAGGACACGGGGTTTCATACGGTTTCCTCCTTGCGGGAATGGGGATAGGGGTTACGCTTCGCCGCGCTCGAAGGGCCGGTTGAGGGCCGCCGGCCCGCGCACGCGACTCACGGTGAGGGCAAGCACGACGATGGTCAGCAGGTAAGGCAGCATCACGGCGGCGTCGGCCGGGATCTTCACGCCCAGCACCTGCATCCAGAGCTGCAGCGCGTTGACGGTGCTGAAGAGCAGGGCGCCGAACAGGATGCCCGCGGGCCGCCAGCTGCCGAAGTAGACCAAGGCCACGGCGATGAAGCCCATGCCGGCGGTGAGGTTCTCCTGGAAGAGGTTGACCATCGCCAAGGAGAGGGACGCGCCCGCCAGGCCGGCCAGCGCCGAGCCGAGGCAGACGCTAGCGTAGCGCACGCGGTTCACGTTCACGCCCAGCGAGTCGGCAGCAGCCGGGTTCTGACCCACCGCCTTGATACGCAAGCCCCAGGTGGTCTTCTCGAGGATCCACCAGGCCAGGGGCACTAGCAGGAACGCGCCGTACACCAGCACGCTTTGCTGGAAGAGCACCGGGCCGATGATGGGGATGTCGCCGAGGATGGGAATCTTCACCGGCTGGAAGCCGACGATGGTCTTCACCGTGCCGAAGAGGACCTTGAAGAGCAGGGACGAGAGGCCCAGGCCAAACATGTACAGGCCGATGCCGCTGATGCCCTGCTCAGCTTTCAGGGTGACGCTGATCACCGACATCAGCAGCCCCATCAAGAGGCCGGCGACAATGGCCACCAGGACGCCCAGCCACAGGCTGCCCGTGCCGAGGGCCACGAAGATGGCCATGAACGCGCCCACCAGCATGATGCCGTCCACGCCCAGGTTGACCACGCCTGAGAGCTGCCCAAAGGCCTCGCCGATGGCAGCGTAGAGATAGGGGGTGGCCAGGCGCACGGCGGAGGTTAGGATGCCGACCAAGGCCGCAACGCTGAGAATGTCGTCCATCAGTTCACCTCCTGGGTGGAGCTAGCAGACAGGGCCGGCGCGAGCGCCGGGGCCTCGGCGCTCTTGCTCTGGACTCGGCGGGCGGCGCGCCACCTGGACCAGCGCCGCGAGAGCATGTTGGTGCTGACCACGAACAGCACGATCAGCCCCAAGAGGGTATCAACCAAGGCCGAGGGCACCTGCACAGCCCGCTGCATCATGTCGGCGCCCACCAGCAGGCTGCCGAAGAGCCAAGATGCAGGGATGGTGCCCAGCGGGTGCAGCCCGCCGAACAGGGCGGTCACGATGCCGGAGAAGCCGTATCCGCTGGTGATCCCCTCCAAGAGGCGGTGTTGAACGCCGATGACCTCCACCGCGCCGGCCAGCCCGGCGAAGCCTCCGGCCAGGGTCAGCGACATGGCCTGGTAGAAGGGAACGTTGATGCCGGCATAGCGCGCGGCGTCGGGGTTGTAGCCCACGGCGCGGATGCGGTAGCCGATGGTGGTGCGCCAGAGAAAGATGTAGACCGCAACGGCCAGCACTACGGCGAGGATCAACCCGGTGTGCAGGAGGGTTTGCGGCACCAGGCGGCCGAGCCAGACCTGCTGGGGCAGCTGCTCGGACTGGGGCAAGTACGTGCCCAAGCGCACGCCCTCGGGGTCCATCAGCGGGCCGCGCAGGAGGAAGTTCATGAACTGCAGCGCGATGGCGTTCATCATCACCGTGCTCAGGATCTCGTTCACCTGCAGCCGCGCCTTCAGGACGCCGGGGATGAAGCCCCAGAACGCGCCGGCCAGAAAGCCCAACAGCAGGGTGACAGGGGTGAGCAGCCAGCCAGGCCAGTCGCGAAACTGGAGGGTGAACCAGGTGGTCATCAGCGCGCCGGCAATGATCTGCCCCTCGCCGCCGATGTTGATCACGCGGGCGCGAAAGGCGATGCAGATGCCCAGCCCGACGAGGAGCAGCGGCGTGGCCTTGACCAGCGACTGCGTGAACCCGAAGGTGCTGCCGAAGACCCCTCGCACCATGGCCGCATACGCCTCGAGGGGATTGACCTTCAAGAGCAGCAACAGGACGGCGCCGATCAGGAGCGCAAGCAACATCGCCGAGACAGGCAGAGCGATTTTGACGGCGACGTCCTGCCAATCAATAAGCCTACGACCACCGGGGCGGACGGCAGCTCCAGCAGCTGTAGATGGCATCGAGTACTCTCCTTTGCTCTGGGTGATGTACGCTTGTCGCCAAGAGCCCGGCGAACGACTCCGCCGTTGGTGGCAACGTCGCTCCTGACGAGCCAGTTCGCCGGCGCCGCGCAGGCCGGCGGAAGACACCTAGGGGATGAGCTCCAGCAGTCGGTCGGGCGCAATGGGCAGTTGCCGGACCCGAGCGCCGGTGGCATGGTAGATGGCATTGGCGATGGCAGCTGCGGTCGGACAGACGCCGTCCTCGGCCAGGCCCTTGGCGCCGAAAGGCCCTAGGTCATCCACGGACTCCAACAGCTCCACGTAGATCTTGGGCATGTCCAACGCAGTCAACATCTTGTAGTCCGCGAAGTTGGCGTTGAGGGCTTTCCCGCTCACCCCGTCTACCACCAGGTCTTCCATCAACGCATAGCCGATGCCTTGGTGCAGCGCGCCTTCCACCTGTCCCTCGGCCGTGGTCGGGTTGATGACCCGCCCGACGTCGTGGACGGCCACCATCTGCAGGACCTCCACCTGCCCGGTCTCCGTGTCCACGGCCACCTCGGCGAACTGGGCGGCGAAGGAGTAGTCGTTGCGCGGGGCGAAGGTCCCGCGGCCGACGATGGTGCGGGCGGAGCGGCCGCCGGGCGAGGCTACCAGGTCCTTGACGGCTATGCGTCGGCCGGGGTCGCTGCGGCTGGCCACCACGCCGTCGGTGACGTGTAGATCGGCTGGCTCCGCGTGCAGCTCCTGCGCGGCGAGGTCGAGGAGCTGACGCTTGGCGTCTTCGGCTGCCCGCTGGACTGCGCCGCCGGCGATGAAGGTAGTGCGGCTGGCGTAGGCGCCGATGTCGTAGGGCGTCACGTCTGTGTCGCCGGAGACGACCCGGATGGCATCCAGGCCGACGCCCAGGGTCTCGGCAGCGATTTGGGCCATCACCGTCTTGGCGCCGGTGCCGAGGTCCGCGGCGCCGATCAGGAGCTGCACGGTGCCGTCCTCGTTGATGCTCACCACTGCGCCCGCAGCCTCCTTCACCGCCGGGTAGGAGGTGGCGGAGTGGAGCTGGCAGGCCACCCCGACGCCCCGCTTGATGGGGCCTGGGTCGGCCGGACGCTGTCTTTTCTCCGCCCAGCCGATCAGCTCAGCCCCGCGCTGCAGGCAAGCGGGCAGCATCACCTCCCTGAAGGGGGTGCCGGCCGGCCCGCGGTCGCCGGGCTGGAACATGTTGCGCATGCGCAGCTCGATAGGATCCAACCCGAGCTGCGCTGCGATCTCGTCCATCTGGGACTCCAGGGCGAAGTAGGCCTGGGGCGCGCCGTAGCCCCGGAACGCGCCGGCAATGGGCGCGTTGGTGTACACGCACAGGCCCTCGATGTAGACGTGGGGGCACTTGTACAGCGAGGCCAGCGCGTTGGTGCCGACACGGGTGATCCCCGGCCCGTGGGACGCGTAGGCGCCGGAGTTGGCGACGAAGCGCGCCTGTCGCGCCGTCAGCCGGCCGTCCCGGGTCACCCCCTGGCGGAGTTCGATGACCACCGGGTGGCGGGAGCGGCCGGCCACGAAGGTTTCCTCGCGGGTGTACTCCATCTTCACCGGCCGACCGGTGCGCTGGGCCAGCAGGACGCATAAGTAAGGGTACTGGTAGAGGTCCTGCTTTGCGCCGAAGCCGCCTCCCATGTGCTCGCAGATCACCCGGATCTTGCTCATGGGGATGCCCAGCACTTCGCTGAGGGAGCCGCGCACCATGAAGGGCGCCTGCGTGGAGATCCACACCGTCAGCCTGCCCGACGGATCGAACTCGCACACGCAGGCGTCGGGCTCCATGTAGGCCGGCATGGGGCGTGAGGTCTCGTACCGGCCCTCGAAGATGTAGTCTGCCTCGGCGAACCCTTGCTCCACGTCCCCGTGCCGCACGATGAAGGGCGGGATCACCAGGTTGCGGTCGGTGCCGTGCAGAGAGGGCGCGGCCGGCTGCATGGCCTCGAAGGGATCGAAGACGGCCGGCAGCACCTCGTAGTCCACCTGGATCAGCGCAAGCGCCTCCTCCAAGATGTCGGGGTGGTCGGCAGCGACGGCCGCCACGCCGTCGCCCACGAAGCGGACGCGGTCCTCGAGGATGCGCTGGTCGCGCGCCAGGGAGCCCGCGCGCGGCTGCGGCTGGCCGGCGTGGACCACGGGCGGAACGTCGCGGTAGGTCAGGATGGCGCGCACCCCGCGCAGGGCCTGCGCGCGGCTGACGTCCATGTGGCGGATGCGGGCGTGGGCGTGGGGGCTGCGCAGGAGGCGTGCGTACAACATGCGCGGCCGGCGCACGTCCACGGTGTACTGGGCGACGCCCGTGGCCTTGTCCACGCCGTCTACCTTGGGCACGCGCTGGCCGACCACGCGCAACGGCGTCGGGCCAAGATGGGCGCTCATGCCGCACCTCCATGCTGGGCCGCGGCCATCACCGCTTGCACGATCTTGGCGTAGCCGGTGCAGCGGCACAGGTTGCCGGTCAGAGCCGCCCGAACCTCGGCCTCGGTGGGGTGTGGCGTCTCGTTCAGCAGGGCCACGGCGGCCATGATCATCCCCGGCGTACAGAACCCGCACTGGACGGCGCCGTAGTCCACAAACGCGCGCTGCACGGGGTGGAGATGCCCCGGCGCCGCCAGGCCCTCCACGGTGACGACCTGGCGGCCATCGGCCTGCACCGCCAACACCATGCACGAGGTGACCGGCTTGCCGTCCAGCAGCACGGTGCAGGCGCCGCAGTCGCCCCGGTCACACCCCTTCTTGGCACCCGTGAGGCCCAGCTCCTCGCGCAGCACGTCCAGAAGGGTCCACCAAGGCTCCACCGCAACCTCTTGCCGCTCGCCGTTGATCGTCAGAGTAACCGGTCGTTTCACGGCAGCCTCCCCTGGCTCTGGGCCAGCTCCGCCGCGCGCAGGATGCACCGTCGAGTGAGCACGTGCACCATCCGGCGCCGATAGGGAGCCGTCCCGCGCACGTCGGTGATGGGCCGAGCCGCGGCCTGCGCCAGGTCGGCGGCTGCCTCGGCCGCGTCGGGCGTGATCGGCCGGCCCACCAGCTGCTCCTCTGCGGCCAGCGCGCGGATGGGCGTCGGCGCCACCGCGCCCAGCGCAATGCGGGCGTCCACGCAGGTCTCGCCGTCCAACGCTACCAGGGCCGCCACCCCCACCACTGCCAGGTCCATGGCCCGCCGCAGGCTGTGCTTGATGTAGTGGGCGCCCGTTCCCGGTCGCGGCGGTGGCAGCACCAGCTCCGCCAGGAGCTCCGTGGGCTCCATCACCGTGCGGCCCGGCCCAACGAAGAAACGCGCCAGGGGCACCCGTCGTTCACCAGACGGGCCCACCAGGCGCGCTTCTGCGTCGAGAACCAGCAGGGCCGGCAGGGTGTCGCCGGAGGGGGAAGCCCGACACACGTTGCCGGCCAGGGTGGCCAAGTTGCGGATCTGAACGGACGCCAGCGTGCCGGCGGCCTCGGCCAAGACGGGGTAGTGCTTGCGCACCAGGGGGGAGGTCTCCACCTCGCGCACCGTGGCCAGCGCGCCAATGCGCAGACCGTCCCGCGAGTCGTAGCGAATGTAGCGGAGGTCGGCGACGCGGCCGATGCTGAGCACCCAGTCAGGTCGCTCCCAGCCCTCCTTCAGGGCGGTCAGCAGGTCGGTGCCGCCGGCCAGCACGCGTGCGCGAGCGCCGTGCTGCGCCAACAGCGCCACCGCCTCGGACAGGGTGGCGGGCTCCAGATAATCAAAGCGGTGCATAGCGGGATGGAAGAGGGACTGGCAGCCCTCGCTCGGCGCAAGGGATGCGGCGGCGCAGAGAGGGGAGGCGACGAGAGCGGCAGGGCTGCCAGTCCTGTCCCGGTCGTTCTGCCGGCTCGGGCTTAGTAGCGCAGGATCTTCGGCTCGCCCGGCGGCGGCGGGGTGGGCTCAATGCCCAGGAGCTTAGCCGCGTTGTTGCCCAGGAAGCCCTCCAGGTCCTCCTCGCTCAGGTTGCAGCCCTGGGGGAAGTCCTGGCAGAGCACTGCCAGCTCGTGGATCCACATCCCCGGCTCGTTGGGCGGGGAGTCGGTGCCCAGCAGCAGGCGGTCCTTAGGCATCATCTGCACGAACTCCACCAGCCGCGACTGGAGCATCCAGCCGGACTCCACGTAGACGTTGGGGCTGTCCAGCACCATCCAGAGGGCCTCGAAGCAGTAGACGCCGCCCGTCTGGACGCCGAAGTGGGCGATGATGAAGTTGACGTCGCGAAACTCCCGGATGATGGGGTAGAACTGGGTGGGGATGCTGTAGGGGCCGTCGCCCGTGTGCATCATGACGACCACGCCCAGCTCTGCGCATTTCTTCACCGCCGGCCGGATCCAGTCCAGGGCGCGGTCGGGGCGGTAGGCGTGCATGTTGGAGTGCAGCTTCATCATCTTGTAGCCGTACTCCTTGACGTGGAACTCCAGCTCGGCCACGCCGTTCTCCACCCCGAAGCGCGGGTTGAAGGTGAAGTTGCCGATGAAGCGATCCGGGTACTCCTGCACCAGCTTGGTGCAATAGGCCATGTAGTCGCGAATGCCCTCGCGGCCGGTGCGCATGCCATCCGTCCAGACGGTGTTGCCCGGCGGCGGCTGGATCACGGCTTTGTCAATGCGGCGGGGCTTGCCGTTCACCATGTAAGGGCCATCCATCATCTTGAGCATGCGCTCGCCGGTGAAGGGGCGGCCGCCGTGTCGCCACGCGGCGTCGATGCGGTCCGTAGGGTGCATGTGGACATCTATGATCATGGTCTCATCTCCTGGCGTGGATGGGTAGGGGGTGTAGCGCCAGAGGGCCGCGCTACTGAAGCCGGTTGCGATGAGATCTCAAGAGATCGTGCGCCCTAAGAACCACCTCCCTGGGCAGCGATGTCCGCTGCGCGTCCCAGCCTGCGGGCCGCGTCGCGTCTATGCCCATCTTGGAGGACACGCCGTCGTAGGACGACGGGTCCAACACGTTGCAGGTCACGCCGTGGACGATGAAGACATCCTCCGCCGGCTGCACGCGCGTGGCCAGCGCCCACATCACCTCGGCCTCGTTGTGGACGTCCACGTCGTCGTCCACGACCACCACCAGCTTGATGTAGGCGTCGAGGCCGAGGGCCAGCAGGGCGCAGTGCCGCGCGTCGCCCGGCCGCTGCTTGGCGATGGAGATGTAGCAGTGGTAGTGGGTGCCGCTGACGGGGTAGTGGATGGCCTTGACGTTGGGCAGGACCTCCCGCAGCTTGCGCAGGACCTCGGCCTCCTTGTGGATCCGGCCCAGCAGCAGGTGATCGCGCGAGTGGCCGGGGCAGACGTCCAGAAACCACGGCTGGCGGCGGTGGGTGATAGCCGTGAGGGTGAAGACGTTGTTGGTGGAGCGGGCGGTAGCATAGCCCGTGTACTCGCCGAAGGGCCCCTCCGGTTCCCGCACGTTCGGCTCGATGCGCCCCTCCAGCACGATCTCCGCGGCCGCAGGCACCGGCACGTCCACGGTGACCCCGCGCACCACCTCCAGAGGGTGGCCCAACAAGGCGCCGGCCACCTCCTGCTCGTCAACCCCCATGGGCATGCGGCTGGCCGCTGCAATCATGTAGATGGGATGCATGCCGACCACCACGGCTACATCCAGCGGCCGGCCTCGGGCCTCGGCGCGGCGCTGGTAGTCCCACAAGTGGCCGCGCGAGTGCACGCTAATGCCAAACCGCCGCGGACCCTTGAGCTGCATGCGGGCAAAGCTCAGGTTCACCGCGCCGGTGTCTGGGTCCCTGGCCGCCACCACGCCGGAGGTGAGGTAGCGCCCGGCGTCCTGCTCGAAGTGCACCATGAAGGGCAGCTGCGTCGCGTCGGCGTCATCGCCCAGCCGGCAAACCTCCTGGCACACCCCCTCGCTGACCTCGACCGGCGGGATCAGGTGCTTCGACCGGGCCGCCCAGTGGTCGTGCAGCGCCTCGACCGTGGTCCCCAGAATGCGGGCGATGCGCACCCGCGAGGCGAAGAGGTTGGTCACCACCGGCATGCCCGCGGCCTCCACGGCGTCGCAGACGATCACCGGCGGCTCGGCCATCTGCTCTGTCGCCATGGCCAGGGCCGTCACCTGGTAATCCCTCGGCAGCGCCTCCGTCACGCGCACCACGTCCTCCGGATAGTCGGACATGTACTGAACCAGGAAGGACTGCAGGTCGTGCATGGGAGGCTCTTTGTAGCGGAGGCCAACGCCGCGGCCTCGGGCAGGGAAGCGCAGCGTTGCTTCAGTTAGGGGCTAGCTTAGAGGTAGTCGTCGCGCACGCGTCGCTGGGTGCGAGACCGGGTCAAGCGCCCGGCTCAGTGGCCAGGCTGAAAGGGTTGGGGCGGCCGGATGTTGATGAGGGGTCGCCTGATCTGGCGGAAGGTGACGATGTCGCTGCGAAAGTGGTTGCGGCCGTAGAACAGCGGGGTGAGGTCGGCGCTGTAGGCCACCTCCTCCACCCGCAGACAGGGGTCGCCGGGCTGACAGGCCAGCAAAGGAGCGAGGGTTTCACCGGCGAGGCACGCGCTCACCTCGCTCTCCTGGTGGTGGACGCGGACGTTGCAGTGGAGCTCCAAGACCTTGTAGATCGAGTCGGTGCTGATGGCCAGCTCGGTGGCTCTGCTCCACGCCTCCTCGGGCAGCAAGCGCAGCGGCATGGCGTTGTAGCTATGGATAATGGGCACCGACCCGCTGTAGATGAGTTTGGTGATGGCCAGCACTGGCGCATCGGGCGCGCACTGCAGCTGCTGGCTCAGCTCCGCCGCCGGCACAACGGCGACATCCAGAAAGCGATGGGCTGCGACCTGGTGAAAGGACCGCACCACATCAACGAAGCCATGCGCCTCGTCAAACCACTCATGGATCCGAGCGGGCTGCCTGCTCAGGGCCTGGTTGAGGAAGGTGCCGATCCCCTGGCGGCGGACGACCACGCCGGCGACCTCGAGCTTGCCCAGCGCCTCGCGAACGGTGGCGCGCGAGACGCCGAACCGATGCGCCAGCTCCGTCTCCGACGGCAACAGGCCCTCGTCGCGCACGAACTCCCCCTTTTCGATCGCGGAGAGGACCTCTAGGATCACCTGCTCGACGAGGGCGATGTTCTTCTGCGCCATACCACCGGGTCCGAGGTTGTCAGTCGTCTGACAAGTCACGTTAATATTATCACAAACTCCGACGGTTGTCAAGGGGTATCGAGCCACAGGTAGTCACTCCTTAGAGTAGTGATAATGTCTAAAGGTCAAGAAATCTTCCCAACTCCAGATATGGTCGGTCAAGCCTATCGCCATCGCCGGGGTCCGCTGCCGATAACGCCGGCCCTGGGGAAGGTTGTCGGCCTGCTCACGCAAGGCTGGATGGGGACGCAACCAGTTGGTCTCGAACAAACAC
>JANWYQ010000030.1 GCA_025055015.1 Caldilineales bacterium | reverse complement strand
CCCACCCCCTCCTCTCACAACACATCGCCGGACCACGATGCGGAGTTCGCACCCCCAGGTGCGAACGAGCACCCACCCCTCCCCTCACAACACATCGCCGGGCCACCATGCGGAGTTCGCACCCCTAGGTGCGAACGGCCTCAGCCGCATCCGCCTCGCATTGCGCAGCGAAAGGCCATATCGTGGAGTTCGCACCCCCAGGTGCGAACGGGCCTCACCTGCCTCCTTGCCCCAGACCATACCGAATAGCCACATCGCGGTGTTCGCACCCCCAGGTGCGAACGGGGCCGCCGGCCGCCGCAACACGGACGGTTGCCGTCGCCCGGATCACGCCTCCCTGCGCTGCGAGGCGCGACGACCGTGGCGGACGGACGACGGGCCGCCTTCGGCTGGCGGCCGCCACGACGGAACGGCGGGCAGGCTCTGGCCGGGCTCCAGGCCGGTCTCCACCAGCCGTCGCAGCTCGGCGGCCAGCGCCGGGTCGGTCTCCAACGGCCGATACGCGGCCAGCCGCGCCTCCACCTCGGCCACAGCCCGCTCCAACAGCGACCGCGCGCCCTCCCGGCGGTACTGATCCCACGTGGTGCGGTCCACCACCGCCGACGGCAGGTAGAGGTGGGTCGGCCAGTGGCGCAGGGTGTGCTTGGCGGTGAGCAGGTTGCCCTCGGCCAGCAGCTCACGCGCCAGCGCCACCGCGGTCTCGTCGTCGGCAGGCGGCTGCGCCCGCGCCAGGTGCAGCGCCTGGCCGCACAGCTCGTCGTCCAGCATCAGCTTGGGCAGGCTGAAGCAGTTGACGTAATCCAGCATGCCCGGCCCCGAAACCGAGCTAACCCCTGCCAGCACCGCCAGAAGTGCACCGGCGAAGGTCTCCGCGCCGGCCTGGGCGTCCAGCGCCTTGCTCTCGCTCAGGGCCAGGTAGGCCTGAGTGGGCAGCCCCAGGTGGCGGCCCACAGCCACGTAGGCCGCGGTGAGGTGCATGGCCTCGACGGCGGCCATGGGGGAGACGGTGGTGCGCATGTGAAAGGCCGCCGGCGCACCGCCGAACAGCACAGGCGCGCCCGGACGCACCAGCTGCGCCATGGCCACTCCGGCCAGCACGTCCGCCGTGTGAAAGGCCGTAGCCTCGACGAGAGTCACCGGCGCGATCAGCCCCATCAGGGTGACAGGCACGATCTCCACCGGGATGCCCCACTCGGCGCAGTCCAGCAGGTTCTGGCACGAGTCCTCGCCGTAGCGGAAGTGGCCGGTGGCCGTGACGGTGAAGATGCTCATGGGCCGCGCGGCCAGGTCGGCGCGGTCGCGGCGGAACAGCAGCATCATCTCGGCCATGCGCGGCACGCCGTGCTCCGTGAACGCGCCCGACACCACCGGCTTGGTGGAGTTCAGCAGGTGCAGGTAGAGCCGCCAGGCGTCGGCGATGCCCGGCGGCACGTCGTCGGCCACGAAGGCCGTGGCCAGGTAGCTCAGGTGGGGAAGGGTGTCGGCCGCGCGCACGTACTCGACATAATCGAGCGTTGTGGCGCGGCGATGCTCACCGGTGCGCCAGTCCAGCACGTTGAGCGCGGCCGAGCCGGGCGCAAAGTGGGTGCGGTTTGGGCCGAGCTCGGCGTGAGCGCGACCTGCTCGATCGTACAGGGTGAACGACGCGGGCGCAGCGGCCAGCGCCTGGCGCAGCAGCGGGGGAGGGAAGAGGAGGCGGCCGGTCGCGCGGTCGGTGGGCACGCCCGCGTCCAGCAAGCGGCGACGTAGCGCCTCCCCGCGCACCTCGACGCCGACCTCGGCCAGGATGCGGCCGGCCTGGAGCAGGATGCGCTCGATAGTGGGCGGCTCGAGCACCGTCAGATAGGGAAGGGAGGGGGACGCGGGCATGGCGCCATTATACCCGATGAGGTCGCTGCTACAAGGCAAGCGACATCTGGCGCGTGACATATGTCGCTACTTTGGACGCAGTTCGGTGCTATCATGGACGCCGAGACCATCCGCAGGAGACGATAGCTATGACGACACCCTACCTCTACATCGCCGACCTGCTGGCGCAGCTGCCGGAGATCCCGCCCGACAGCATCGTCAGCCGCACCTTCTACGCCGACGACCACTGGAAAGCCATCCTGTTCGGCTTTGCCGCCGGCCAGGAGCTCTCGGAGCACACCTCGGCCCGACCGGCCGTGCTGCACGTGCTGCAGGGACGGGCGCGTCTTACCCTGGGCGGCGAGGCCTTCGTCGCCGGGCCGGGCGCCTGGGTGCACATGCCGCCGCACCTGCCCCACAGTGTGCACGCCGAGACGCCGGTGGTGATGCTGTTGTACCTCACTTGAGACGCAGAGGTAGTCAGACCATGCCCATACGACGCCACAACGCTCCTTTTCTGCTGGTAGCAGTCCTGGCGCTGCTGGCCGGGCTGTGGGCCGGAGTTGTTCGCCTGCCCTGGCCGCTGCCGCCGCTGCGCCCCACCCTGCCCATGGCCCACGGGCCACTGATGATCGGAGGCTTTTTGGGCGCGCTGATCGGCCTCGAGCGGGCCGTGGGGCTGACCGCGCTGGACCGGCGCTATCGGTGGACCTACGCCGCGCCCGCCGCGGCAGGGTTGGGCGGCCTGTTGCTCACCGCGGGCGTGCCGGGATTGCCGGGGCCGTTGCTGGTGAGCATAGGGAGCGCCGTGCTGCTGGTGGCTATGTTGGCCGTGGTGCGGCTCCAACCGTTGTTGCACACCCGGGTAATGGCGCTGGGCGCTGCGTCGTGGTTGGTGGGCAACCTCCTCTGGCTCTTTGGCCGTGGGGTGCCGGAGGTGGTGCTGTGGTGGAGCGGTTTTCTGGTGTTGACCATCGTCGGCGAGCGTCTGGAGCTCAGCCGGCTGCTGCAGCTCACGCCAGGGCGGCGGCTCAGCTTTCTGGCGGGCGTGGTCCTCTTCGTGGCGGGGCTGGCGCTGTCGGTGGCTGAGCTGGTCTGGGGCGCGCGGCTGGCCGGCCTCGGCATGGTGGCGCTGGCCGGCTGGCTGCTGGCCTACGACATTGCGCGGCGCACGGTACGCAAGGACGGCCTCACCCGCTACATCGCGGTGGCCTTGTTGGTTGGCTACGCCTGGCTCGGGGTGGCGGGGTTGCTGGGCCTGCGCTACGGCGGCGCCACGGCAGGGTTGCCCTACGACGCCTGGCTACACGCGCTGCTGGTAGGCTTCGTCTTCTCCATGATCTTCGCCCATGCGCCCATCATCTTACCGGCGGTGACAGGGCTGGCCGTGCCGTTTCATCGGCGCTTCTACGCGCCCTTCGCGCTCCTACAGGTTTCACTGCTGCTGCGCGTGGTCGGCGACCTGGCCACGTGGATGCCCGGCCGGCGGTGGGGCGGCCTGTTGAACGCAATAGCGATCCTGCTCTTCCTGGCAACGCTCGTGATGGCTGTGCTCAGCGGGCGGAGGAGTGGGAGGGGATAAGGGCTGACTCCTTTCCCTTCTTTTCCACCCTTCCTTCATTTCCTTTCCACCGCCCTATGCCCACCCTCACCCGTCTGTACGTCAAGACCTCCCTGGCCTACCTGGTGGCGGCGCTGTGGTTGGCCCTGGTCATGGCGCTGGCCCAGGCGACGACCTTGTCGCGACTGTTGACCGCCGTGGGGCCGGTGTACTTTCACCTGTTTCTGGTTGGCTGGGTCACGCAGTTGATCATGGGTATCGTCTTCTGGATGTTCCCCAAGTACAGCCGGGAGCGGCCGCGCGGCAGCGAACGGCTGGCCTACGCCACCTATGGCCTGCTCAACGCTGGACTGCTGCTACGCGCCGTGGGCGAGCCGATGCGGACGGTGAGCCCAGCGGCGCTGTGGGGCTGGTTGCTGGTAGCGTCAGCCTTGCTGCAATGGCTGGCCGGCGCAGGCTTCGTGGCCAACACCTGGGGCCGGGTGAAGGAGCGCTGACATGCCGCGTCTAAGCGTCTGGTTCGTTCGGATGGCCCTGCTCTACCTGCTGGCGGGCTTCACCGTCGGCGCGCTGCTGCTGGCCCACAAGGGGGTGCCCTATGCGCCGTGGTTGTGGCGCTGGCGCCAGGCTCACATCGAGCTACTGCTGGTAGGTTGGATCGTGCAGCTGGCCATGGGCGTGGCCTTTTGGATCCTTCCTCGCTTTCAACAGGCACGAGGAAACGTGCGGGCGGCGTGGACGGCCTTCCTTTTGCTCAACAGCGGGGTCCTGGTGGCAACCCTAACGGCTCCCCTGGCCGCGCCGACGTGGACCCTGTCCGTGGCTCGACTGCTGGAAGCAGGGGCCGCGGTCGCCTTTGCCGTGCATGCCTGGCCGCGCGTCAAGCCTGTTGCGTGATGAGGTAGCATCTCGCCGGGGCTCCAGTGGTGTCTCTTCGCACGCATCGTTACTTGGCGGGGCCTTGCACGTCTTTTGTACAGACACAGAGTCTGGTGTCGTTCGACGATCCGGCGTAAACAGCATTAGCAGCAAGGGTGTGGAAGGAAGGAGGTGTCCCATGCGTGCAATAGCAAACCGACCGCACATCCGCCTGGCCGGCGGTCTGCTGTTAGCAGCGTTGGCTGCACTAAGCCTCACTCTGGCCATGGCCGCCGGCGGCGAGCCGGCCGCGCAGAGCTCTGCGCCACCTGTCAGCACGTCACCCTTCAAGCTCTTCGTGCCGGTGGTGCCAGCGCCGCCGTGCGTAGCCCCGCCACCAGGCATGTCTGCCTGGTGGCCCCTGGATGAGACCAGCGGAACCACCTCGGCCGATCTGGCCGGGGTTCCCAACAACGGCGCTCACGTGAACGGCCCGGTGCCTACCCCCGGCTTGGTAGCCGGCGCGTTGAGCTTCAACGGCGTAAACAGCTATGTTCAGGTGCCGGACCACCCGGAGCTGAACTTCGGCACGGGCGACTTCTCGATAGACCTCTGGGTGCGCACCACCGACACCGTCGGCGTCAAGATCTTGGTTGACAAGCGAGTAGAGACGGCGAGTCTCGTTCAGGGGTATTCCCTCTATCTCTACAACGGCCAGGTGGGCTTCCAGCTGGCCGACGGGCCTGGGTCTAACGTGTGCTCCAACTCGCCCGCCTCGGCCTGCACCAACTACGGCTCCGGCGTGTTCGTGGCCAACGGCCAATGGCGCCATATCGCCGTCACGGTGCAGCGGAACAGCGCTACCGGCGGTCGGTTCTACGTGGACGGGATGTTGGTCGGGGTGTTCAATCCCCTGTTCCGGCAGGGCTCGCTGACCAACACGGCGCCGCTGCGCCTGGCCAGCCGCTCCTCCTCGGTGTCGGGAGTGCTGAACGGCGCGCTGGACGAGGTAGAGCTCTTCCCCCGTGTTCTGACGCTGGCCGAGATCCAGCAGCTCTACGGGGCCGGCCCGCGTGGCAAGTGCAAGACCCCGCCGACGCCGACCCCCACGGCCACACCCACGTCTACGCCCACACCCACTCCGACGGCCACTTCGACGCCGACACCCACGCCGACCAAGAAGTTCTCCATCATCGTGATCAAGATGGTGCCGCCGCCGCCCTTGACTCCGGTGCCTGACTGGCGCATGAGCCTCTTCGGCGGGCCGGCCTGCCAGGGCGATCCCCTGGCCGTGCAGACCACCGACGAGCGGGGGGTCACCGACTTCTTGGACCTGGCGGAGGGCACATACTCGGTGAGGGAGGAGGTGCGCCCCGGATGGCAGCCCATGGCGCCCATTTGTCAAGCGGCCGTTCTCTCCGATGCCACGACCATAGACGTGCCGCCGAGCACCTATCCGGAGCCGGGTGAGGACCGGTTCCCCGTGGCAGCCTCGTGGGCGCTGGAGGTGCCGGGGCGCGAGCCGGTGTTCCTCACCCTCAACGGTCCTGCTGCCATGCGTCGCGGGCCGGTGAGCGACCAGGACGGCGACGGACGTCCGGACATCGAGACCGAACTGGTGCAGATGGACCTGAGTGGGACCATGCCCGGCGGGCAGGCGCTCAGGGTGCGCGAGTCCCCCACCAGGGCCTCCCCTGGTTCCATCAAGGGTCGGGGCAACGTCAAGGAGCAGGGGGCTGGCGAGGTGTTCCCAGCCTCAAGCTTCTTCGACGTGTGGTTTGACCTGTCGCTGGACGGGGGCCGGACCTGGACGCCTGTAGACCAGCCGGTACGCATCGAGGCTGAAATCACCGGCGTACCGCCCATCCTGGCCTTCTATCGAACGACGCAGGCGGTCTCCGTGCCGGTGGGCGGCGGGAGCGTGCTGCTGCCGCATCTGTTCATCCCCTTGCCCGGCAAGGAGATCGGGATCGTTTTCGTGAACAACCCGACCAACACGCCCACGGCGACGCCGACCCGAACCCCGACAGCCACGCCTACGTGGACCCTGACAGCGACGCCAACGGCAACGCCGACAGCCACGCTTACGGCCACAGCGACGCCAACCCGCACATGGACGCCCACGCCAACGGCGACTCCGCGGCCCACCGACACGCCCACGCCCACCGACACCCCGACCGAGACGCCGACGCCCACTCCCACGCTGTGCATTGACAACCAGGGCGCGCTCTGCACCCCAACGCCAACGGCCACGGCCACGCCAACCCCCACACGGTGGCCGTAGAGCGGGGGATTTGGGTGGCTTGCACAGGGAGGTGGTTGAGCTAGCGTAGTCCCCTGCGGAACGGACCGGCGCTGGACGGATACCCAGGGCCGGTCCGTTCCGCGTCAAGGCCGGTCTGGTTTCGCAGCGAGGTGAATGGGTTATTGACATAACGCATTCGCGTAGTCAACGACACTTCCCTAAGCAATTGAAGAAAGGGAGCTAAGGCGGCTCGGCAGGGGAAACGGTTTTTGTGCTCAAGGCGGACAGTTGGTCGGACGTGGTGGCTGTCTTGGGTCTCATGATCTGCGCTGTAGTGATATGATAAGGCCACGTTCTGTCGGACCTGGCTCGCCGAGATACTCGGCGAGCCTAGCAACAGGCGGCCGGGGTCAGGGTGGGCAGCGGAAGTGGGCCCGTCGGGGCGGCCGAGGGCGCAACAACTATGTACACACTAGGGTTGTTATGTATATTTTCATTGTCAAGCTCCAACAACGACGGGGCCGGCAGTGGCGCTGGCCTGGTCACAGGCTGTGCGGCTCGGCATGTTGAACACTCGCCATGCTCTAGCGCGCCCGCAGCATGGGAACGCCTCCAGGCAGCCGTTCGGATGGTCCGTTAAGGTGCAGCGCTAACGGCGCAGAGACGCAGCGCCTGCTGCCACGACTTCGCATAGCCATGCGCTATTGCCCGTTGTCGGCCAGTCACATGCATTCTGCGAGGTGTAGCCTTGTTGGCTATGCGAAGTTCCAGTCCTGCCAATCCAGCGCCCGCCTGTCCCCCGCCACTGCGGAAGCCCGATCACTCCACCGATTGCCGAGTTTTGTTATACTGCCCTTACCCTTGTGGCCGTCTTGCTCGACGTTTTCTTGTGTGCTAGAATGACTAAAGAACTTGCGCCCTACCGCCCCGGTGACCAATGCGCCTGCGGGGGCTGCAACCGCTGCCATGCAAACCTTCCGTAGCCTGTTGTATGTCTTGTTGATTGTCGCCACCATAGCCGTGGCCTTTGGCGCGGGCTTCGTCACTCACGGCCTGCTGAGCGGCAACCTGCAGCCGTTGGGAGCGATCCTGGGCCCCAGCCCATCTTCTGGAGACGCTGCTGACGGCTTCGGCGTGTTCTGGGAGGCCTGGCATATCCTGGAAAAAAGCTTCTACGGCCCCCAGCCCTCGGTCACGGACCGCACCTACGGCGCCCTGCGCGGCATGGTGCAGACCTACAACGACCCCTACACCGTCTTCGTCGAGCCACAGCCCCGCCAGCGCGAGCGCGAGGACCTCAAAGGGGAGTTCGGCGGCATCGGCGCGTACATCTCGCAGGACGACCAGGGCAACTTTCGCCTCAAGCCCATGGCCGACCTGGCGGCCGAGAAGGCAGGCATCCGAGATGGCGACATCCTACGCGCCGTGGATGGCTCGCCGGTTGCCCCAACCATGACAGTGGACGACGTGGTGGCCAAAATCCGCGGCCCCATCGGAACGGACGTGCGTCTGGAGGTGTTCAGGGAAAGCACCGGAGAGACCCTCACCTTCGTCGTCACTCGCCAGCGCGTCGAGACCCCGTCGGTGGAATGGCGAATGGTGGAAAACGCGCCCGGCGTCGGCCTGGTGGCCATCCGCATGTTCAGCGAGCGCACCCCGTCCGAGCTGGACCGCGCGCTGCGCGAGCTCAGCGCACAAGGCGCTACCCGCCTGATCCTCGACCTTCGCCACAATCCCGGCGGCCTGCTGCAGAGCGCTGTTGAGGTAGCCAGCCGCTTCCTGCCTGACGGCGTGGTGTTGTACGAACGCAAGAGCGATGGCTCCGAGACCGTCTACCGGGTGACCGGCGGCGTGCGCGCAGTGGACTGGCCCATGACGGTGCTGGTAGACGGCGCCACGGCCAGCGCGGCCGAGATCGTCGCCGGCGCCCTGCAGGATCGCGGCCGGGCGGCGCTGGTCGGCGAGAAAACCTTCGGCAAGGGATCGGTCCAGTTCGTCCACGACCTCAGCGACGGTTCGTCCATACATGTCACCGTGGCCCATTGGCTCACGCCCAACGGCCACGAGATCAACGCCGTTGGCCTCACCCCAGACTACGCAGTTGCCACAGCCGAGGGCCGCGACGCTCCCTTGGAGGAGGCCCTGCGCGTGTTGTCCGGGCAGGCATTGCCGTTCCGCCCCTAGTTTGTTATGACAAGTTAGAAGACCGGCGAGCAACGATGAACAGACCCAGCTACCTTAACTACCTGTTGACAGCCTTCGTGGCCCTGACCATGGGCGCCATGGCCTTCCTGGCCGGCTTTGGCGCCGGCTTTGGCACCGGACGCCTAACGGCGCCCGAGCGCGCTGCCGCTGCTGCAGTATCTGTCCTCCCATCGCCCGAGGCCGGGGAACCCGTTGAGCCGACGCGGGCTGCTAGGCCCACGCCGACCCCAACCGTGCCGGCCCCTGAGGCGCAGCTCGACGAGCTGCCGGAGGAGTTCGACCTGGTGTGGGAGGCATGGCGCGCGCTGGAGGAAGACTTCTACGGCGACCTGCCCGAGACGCCGGAGATGGTCGGTGGCCTGGTGGCGGGCATGTTGCGCGCCGCCCAGCGAGAGACCGACGAGGCCTTGGAGCGCGAGGAAACAGCCAATGCCGTCATGCTGGCGGTGCTGCGCGTCCTGGAGGAGCGCTACGGCGAGCTTCCCGATCCCAAGCCCCTGACCTACGGCGCCATCAACGGCGTCACCGAGGCTCTGAACGACCCCTACACGGAGCTGATGGATGCCGAGACCGCCGCCTTCTTCAACGAAAGCCTAGAGGGCAGCTTTGAGGGCATCGGCGCGCGGGTGGACCTGGCCAAGGACGGCGGCGTGTTGATCGTGGAGCCCTTCGAGGGCCAGCCGGCATGGAACGCCGGCCTGCGACGCAACGACGTGATCATCGCGGTAGACGGACGCGATATCACCAACCTCAGCTTGCGCGAGGCCATTAGCTTGATCCGGGGCCCCAAGGGCACCCGAGTCGTGCTGACCGTGCGCTCGCCCGGCCAGGAGCCGCGCGACGTGGAGGTGGTGCGCGCCCGGATCGTCATTCCGGTGGTCACGGCACGCATGTTGGACAACAACATCGCCTATCTCAAGCTGGGCGAGTTCAGCGGTCCTGCCACGGACCAGCTGCGCAAGGCCCTCGACCAGCTCCTCGCCAACCGGCCGGTCGGCTTGATCCTGGACCTGCGCGGTAACCCCGGCGGCTACCTGCGCACAGCGGTAGACATCGCCGACGAGTTCCTGCCCGAGGGCACGGTGCTCATCGAGCGCTTCAAGGACGGCGAGGAGCAAGTCTATGCCTCCACCGACCGAGGCCGAGCCGAGGAGATCCCTCTGGTGGTGCTGGTGAACGAGGCCAGCGCCAGCGCCTCGGAGATCGTGGCCGGCGCTATCCAGGACCGCCAGCGGGCCATCTTGATCGGCGCACAGACCTTCGGCAAGGGGTCGGTCCAGGTGCCCCACAACCTCAGCGACGGCTCCCTGCTGCGGGTCACCACAGCGCGGTGGTTCACGCCCAACGACCGCCAGATCAACGGCGAAGGGCTGCTGCCGGACATCGTGGTGCCGATGAGCGACGAGGACATCGAGGCGGGCCGCGATCCGCAGCTGGACCGGGCGGTGGAGTACCTGCTGAACCTCAAGAGCAAGCCATGAAGCGTTCGGGCGAAGGGATCAAGGTCGTCGCCACCAACCGCAAGGCGCGGCACGACTACAACATCGAGGACACCATCGAGGCCGGCATCGTGCTCACCGGCACGGAGATCAAGTCCATCCGCGCCGGACGCATGAACCTGCAGGACAGCTTCGCCCAGGTGCGCAACGGCGAGGTCTGGCTGGTGGGCGCGCACATCTCCCCCTACACCCACGGCAACCGGGAGAACCACGATCCGCTGCGGGACCGCAAGCTGTTGCTGCACCGCCGCGAGATCAACCGCCTGGCAGGCAAGGTGCAGGAGCGAGGCTACACCCTGGTCCCCTTGCGAGTCTACCTGAAGGAGGGCCGCGCCAAGGTGGAGCTAGGTCTGGCGCGCGGCAAAAAGCAGTACGACAAGCGCGAGAGCATCGCCAAGCGCGACTTCGACCGCGAGATGCGCCGCGCCGTGAAGGACATGTTCCACTGAGCCCGGTGCGTGCCGCGAGGGGCGTACTTTGACGCTGTCCTGCCCTGTGGTATAATGCAAGCAACGATGGGGATGATCGGTTTCGACGGGGCAGGCTGACCGAGGATTGCAAGCCGAGGTGCGTCACCCTCGTTAACAAGGCGCAAAACCATAAGTGCCAACACTGGCAAGGCTTTCACCTTCGCTCCCCGCAGCACCGCGGCCTCCCTGGCCCTCGCTGCGTAAGGCGAAGTAGAGCCACCCCCCTTGACCAAGAGCGGTCAAGGCGGCCCTTACGGTGCTTCTCGCAGGCCGTAAGCCAGCCGTCATAACTGCTTGAGATGCAGCCGGGCCGACGCCGATAGGCCTGGCCCAAGCCGATCGGACGATCGGAACCCATCGGCTAGCCGTCCAAGGGGAGGTTGTCGCTGACCGCCCGGCCGGCGAAAAGCAAAGCAGCGACTAAGCTTGTAGCAAATCCTCGCTCGAATGTCTCGGACGCGGGTTCGATTCCCGCCATCTCCACCTGAGCGCTGGGGCTGACCGCGGCCGGTCAGCCCCGCTTTTTGTACCCGTTTCTGCCGTTGCCCCTAGGCCGGCGCGTTCAACCGCAGACCCATCCCGCCGCCCGCCGGCCTCTCCTCTGCTCCCCCTCCCCATGCCCGATCTGACCAAAGAGCTGACCATCGCCGAAGCTCTGGCGCGAGAGGCCGGCCGAGCGGTGCGCCGTCTATTCGAGCAGGGCACGGCCGTCGCCTGGAAGGGCGTCAACGACCCGGTGACGGCAGCCGACCACGCGGCCAACGAGATCTTGCTGTCGGGGCTGACAGCAGCCTTCCCCGACGACGGCTTCCTCTCCGAGGAGACGGCCGACAACCGGAGCCGCCTCGACCGGCGCCGAGTCTGGCTGATTGACCCGCTGGACGGCACTCGGGAGTTCATTGACGGCATCCCGGAGTTCTCGATCATGGTGGGGCTGGCTATTGCGGGCCGGCCAGCCCTGGGCGTGGTCTATCAGCCTATAGCCGACCTGCTGTACCGAGGGGCGCCGGACATCGTCGCCGAGGTCGTCTGCCGCGACGAGATTGCGCCCCTGGCCGTGTCGGCGGTGAGGGAGCCGGCGGCCATGCGCCTCGTCGTGAGCCGCTCGCACCGCAACCCGCTGGTGAACGACGTGCGTCGCCGGCTCGGCATCCAACAGGAGCGGCCCAGCGGCAGCGTGGGTCTCAAGGTTGGCCTGTTGGCCACCGGCCAGTGTGACCTCTACATCCACCCGGCGCCCGGCCTGAAGGAGTGGGACACCTGCGCGCCGGAGGCGATCCTGCAGGCCGCCGGCGGCATGGTCACCGACGGCTGGGGCCGGCCGCTGCAGTACAATAAGTTGGACGTGCGCCAGCGCCAGGGGCTGCTGGCCAGCAACGGCGTCGCCCACGACCAGATCGTTGCCGCGGTGACGGCGGCGTCGCACACAGCGGGCTTTCGCCTGGAGTCCGGCTATTGGTAGCACGAACCCAAATCACCCAACAGGAAAGGACTCGTCGCCTATGGACAAGATTCGCATCGGGGTTATCGGTGGCAGCGGCGTCTACCAGATGGAAGGCCTGGAGGACGCCCGGGAGGTACAGCTGGAGACCCCCTTCGGTGCTCCCTCGGACGCCTACGTGGTGGGAAGGCTGGACGGTGTGCCCGTGGCCTTCCTGAGCCGGCATGGCCGCGGGCATCGGGTAAGCCCCACTCGGCTGAACGCGCGGGCCAACATCTGGGGCTTCAAGATGCTGGGCGTCGAGTACCTGATCGCCATCAGCGCCTGCGGCAGCCTTCAGGAGCACCTCCACCCCGGGGAAATCGTCATCCCCGACCAGATCTTCGACCGCACGCGGCTGCGCAAGCTCTCCTTCTTCGACGACCCCGACGTGGGCACCGATGGCATCGTGGTGCATGTCTCCGTGGCCCACCCTTTTTGCGAGTACCTTTCAGAGGTCTGCTATCGTGCGGTGCAGCAGACCGGCGCCACGGTTCACCTGGGAGGGACCTTTGTCACCATCGAAGGGCCGCGCTTCAGCACTAAGGCAGAGAGCAAGGCCTTCCGCCAGCTGGGCTTCGCCATCATCGGCATGACCTCGGTGCCGGAGGCCTTCCTGGCGCGCGAGGCCGAGATGAGCTACGCCGCCATGGCCCACATCACCGACTACGACGTGTGGCACGAGAGCGAGGAGCCGGTGACCGTGGACGCCGTGATCCGGGTGCTGATGCGCAACGCCGAGATCGCCAAACAGTCGGTGCGCTACGCCGTGCGCATGCTGGCCAACGCCGGACCCAGCCCCTACCAGAACGCGCTGCAGAACGCCATCATCACGCAACGCAGCGTCTGGCCAGAGCGCGCCCGCCAACAGCTCGCCCTGCTGCTGGACAAGTACGCGTGATCCGCGCACTAGTCTGGGCCAGTTTTTGAAACTGGCCCAGACTTTCTCTTCTCACTTCCCGTTGACCAGCTTGATGTACTCCCCGCGCACGATGTCCTCGGGCGTCACGCCCAGGGTGCGCAGCATGCGGCTGGCCAGGTCGGCTTTGTGCAGCGCGTCGTTGGTGGACCAGGTGCGGCTCTTGATCTCCAGGAACAGCCCCGCCTCCGCCGGCTTAGTGAGGCGGTCCAGGTTGATGGCGAACTCCTCACCGCCGTACAACACCCGATAGCGGGTGCGCCACTTCACGATCTCCACCACCCGATCAGGCTGAAAGTACTCCTGGTAGAAGCGCAGGGAGTGGCCGGCCTTGGAGGTAAAGCGCGATCGGTTCAGAATCACCGAGTCGGCGTACTCGCGCTCGGCGGTGGGCCCGATGAGGGTCAAGGAGTAGCTGGGGGTGACGTCCAGCCCTTGGCCGGGAATGCGCTCGTCCTCGGCCCGCGGCACCAGCTCGTTGTCCTCGCGGTAGCGCAACATGCCGAGCTGAGGATCGTTGTACAGCAGATAGGTGTCGAACTGCTGCCGCACCGAGCGCTTGCGGATCTCGAACTCCGGACCGCTGAGGCGCTGTTCGATCGCCTGCGGGTCCTGCATGCGCGCCTTGACCTGGATCTCGTAGGTCTCAGCCCGCTCGAGGCCGCCTAGGGCCAGGAGCTTGTTGAGCAGGCTGCCCTCGCGCTGATGGAGAAACGCGCCTGTTGCCTCGGCGAAACGCTTAGCTCGCTGTTGCACCTCTGCCAGGTCCACGGTCAGCAGCCGCCGGTTGCGCATCAGCCAGCGGCCGTCCACCATCACGTCCTGCACGTCGGTGCTCTTGGCGGCGTACACCAGGTGGGAGTAGACGTTCTGACGGCTCAGCCGATACTGGGGAGTGGCGTGGGGGCCGTCGGTCTGGACCGTGATCAGGTCGGCGCGCTTGCCCACCTCCAGCGACCCGGTGAGATAGTCCAGGTGCAGCGCTCGCGCGCCCTCGATGGTAGCCATGGCCAGGGCCTCCGCTGCCGGCAGCGCGGTAGGATCGCCCGAGACGCCTTTGGGCAGCAGGGCGGCCAGCCGCATCTCCTCGAACATGTCCAGGTCGTTGTTGCTGGCGCAGCCGTCGGTGCCGATGCCCACGGGCACGCCCTCGCGGCGGATCTCCAACACCGGCGCAATGCCGCTGGCCAGCTTGAGGTTGCTGGTGGGGCAATGGGCTACGCCGGCGTCCACCCGGCCCAGGAGCCGCATCTCCGAGGGCTGAATGTGCACGCAGTGGGCGGCGATCACCGGCACCTGGAACAGCCCCAGCTGGTTCATGTAGGCGATGGGCGGCAGGCCGTGCTGCTTGCGGCTCTCGCGCACCTCCAGCGCCGTCTCCGACAGGTGGATGTGGATCGGCACGCCCATCTCGGCGGCCAGGGCCGTGGCCTGTTGGATCATCTCCGGCGTGCTGGTGTAGGGCGCGTGAGGGGCGACGGCGGGCACGATCAGCGGGTGGCCGCGCCAGCGTTCGATGAAGCGGCGGCAGTAGGCCAGCCCCTCGTCGTAGCTGGCTGCGTCGGGGGTGGGGAACTTCAACAGGGTCTGGCCCAACACCGCCCGCATCCCGGCCTCGGCGGTGGCCTCGGCCACGTCGTCCTCGAAGTAGTACATGTCGGCGAAGGTGGTGACGCCGGAGAGGATCATCTCGGCGCAGCCCAGCAGCGTCCCCCAGCGCACGAACTCCGGGCTGACGAACTCCCGCTCCACCGGCATCATGTAGCCCGTCAACCACACGTCCAGCCGCAGGTCGTCCACCAGCCCGCGCAGCAGGCTCATGGGCACGTGGGTGTGGGCGTTGACCAGGCCGGGGATGAGCAAACGGCCCTCGCAGTCCACCGTCTCGGGCGCGGAGAAGCGAGCCAGCACCGCCTCTTGCGGGCCGACCCCGACCAGGCGGTTCCCTTCCACCGCCACGGCGCCCGGCTCGAAGACGTCCCGCCGCGCGTTCATGGTGACGACGGTTGCGTTGTACAAGACCAGATCGGCTTTGGCCATGGGGCCTCCTGTCGCAGGTACAAAACGGCGCACTGCGCTGCAGACAGTGCGCCGCTCTTCCGGGTTGTTCGTTTGTCAAGCCGCCGCTCCGCCGGGACGGCCTCACGCAGCGAGCGCCTGATCCTCGCGCGCGCTAACCATCTCCAGCAGGCTCAGCGCGAAGAGCAAAGTCAACACGACAGCCGACGCCACGCACCAGGGGCAGATGGCGCGAATCACCCAGATTTCGAGGTAAGTCAGGTACGCCGAGAAGAGCACACCCACTAGCGCCACGAAGAAGAAACCGGTCCGGGCAAGCTCTCCGAGGTTGCGCCAGTTCGTCTGCTTGACCCACCACAGCGCCAACAGAGCGAGATAGGCGCCCAGGCCCAGCACGGCCACCGGAATGCCGAAGAGCTCAGCATAGGGGCTGCTCTGCACCGCGTCGCAGTTGCCGATGTCTGCGCAGTACGGCTTGAGCCCGAACAGCTTGACGTAGCTCAAATAGCCGGCAATGCCGATGCCCGCCAGGGTGAGCGCCAGCTCTAGGCGGGGACGCCAACGTTGCACGCTCATAGGCTTCTACCCTTGCCCGGCCGCTGCCAGGGCCGCTTCGATGGCGGTGATCACGCCCTGGTAGCCCTGGGCCGCTATGTCCACCCGCTGGCCGTTTACAAACACCGTCGGCGTGGAGTTGACATTCAACCGCCGCGCCTCGCGCACGTCGGCCTGCACGCGGTCGCCGAACTGCTCCCGGCTCAGGCAGTCGTTGAACTTGGCGGTGTCCAGGCCGAGAGCCGCGGCCATGTCTCGCAGCCGGCCCTGGGTGAAGTTGTTGGACAGCGCCGTGCCGCCCTCCTGGAAGAGGTAGGCGTGCATGTCCCAGAACCGTCCCTGGTCGGCGGCGCACTCGGCCGCGTTGGCTGCCCAGTTGGCGCCGGGGTTGTGCTGGGGAAGCGGCAGGTGTTTGTACTCGTAGCGCACCTTTCCGGTCAGGACGTACTTTTCCTCGATCTGTTTCTCGATACCCTGGGCGAAGCTCTTGCAGGCTGGGCACTCGAAGTCAGAGAAAACCGTGACGGTCACCGGCGCATCGGCCCTGCCCTTGGTGGACCAGGAGATCAGGTCCGCCGGCAGGGTGGACGGCGCCGGCGGCGTGCCGCTGGCCTGGCTGCGCTCTCGGTTGTTCAGGACGATCAACAGTGCGACCAGCGCCACCGCAGCGACCGCCACCGCTGCGGTGATTATCCACTGCTGACGGCGCTTGCGTTCCCGCTGCGACATGGCGGCCGACGATTTCTTGGCCGACTGGCTTGCCTTGGCGGCGCTAGGCTGCCCGGACTTGGGCGCCGCTTGTTTTGTGCTGCCGGTGGAGCCGGCCGGCGCAGTGGGGCCGGTGTCGCGCGGAACATTCGGGGTGCGGTCGCGCTTTTTCTTCTGTGCCATGATCACCTCGTAACGTAAAAGTCGAATTGAGCCTGAGGCCTTTAGCTGTTCTTGAGGGCTCAAGTATACCACGCTCCGCAAAGAGGCACGAAATCAACCGAGGCCTCACAACAGGTGGGATCCTTTCGGATGGTTGAGCGTCGAAGGGTTTGACAAAGGCCGCCTTTGTCCGTATGATAACTAGCCGGTTCCAGCAGGCCGTGCCATGTCTACACCTGCCAAACGACCAGCAGCCCTCCTTCGGTTCCCCCCAGCTCCTGGGATCAGCATCATCCCGGATCGGGCGACGCTGCCGTGGCTTCTGGCGGCGGTGGCTGCCGCGGCCCTGATCGCCAGAGCGCCGGTGCTGTGGGCGGCGCTGGCCGCCACCGGCCTAGCTGTGGCCGTCGTCACCCTGGTTCGTCCCTGGATGGGCTTGGTGCTCCTGGCGCTGGTGACTCCCTTCGCCGCCGTGCGCCCCGTCAGCCTGGCGGGCGTCTCGGTGGATGCCTCCGACCTGCTCTTGGCCTTGATCGTGGCGGCCTGGCTCGGCCAAGGCGTGGTTCGCCGACGCATCACCCTACCGGCAGCGCCGTTGACCTGGCCGTTGGTCGGTTTCCTGGTGGTTGCGTCTTGGTCGCTGCTGGCGGCCGTGTCGCTGCGGGAGGCCTTGCCGGAGCTGGTGAAGTGGTTGCAGGTGTTGCTGCTGTACTGGTGCGTAGCGGCGCTCCTGCCGCCCCAGCGGGTTGGCTGGTTGCTGGCGGCGCTGGTGGCTGCCGGCGTTGGCCAAGCGCTGATCGGCCTCTACCAGTTCTTCACCCAGGCCGGGCCGGAGGGGTTTATCCTCTTCGGCCGTTTCATGCGGGCCTATGGCACCTATCGCCAACCGAACCCCTACGCCGGCTACCTGGGCTTGGTGGCGCCGTTGGCTCTGAGCCTGAGCTTGTTGGCTTGGAGCCCCGAGGGTCGCATGCTACGCTGGCGCCGGCTGCTGCGGTTTGCCCTGCCTGCGGCCACGGCGGTGATCGCCGCCGGCCTGCTGGTGAGCTGGAGCCGCGGGGCTTGGCTGGCTTTCGTGGCGGCGACGACGGCGGTGGCGGTGGTGTATCTGCGCCGTGCGTCGCCGGCCGTCCTGTTCGTAGGCGGCGTGGCCGTGCTTGCGCTGCTCGCTGCCATCAGTGTAAACAGCTTGCCGCCCTGGCTGGTGCAGCGCTTCAGCGACCTCGGCAGCTTTTTCGGCATGGTGGACGTGCGCCGGGTCGAGGTGAACGACGCCAACTTCGCCGTCGTCGAGCGGGTCGCCCACTGGCTGGCGGCTGCCGGCATGTGGGCGGATCACCTGTGGCTGGGCGTGGGCCTGGGCAACTACGCCGTGGCGTATTCAGCCTACGCGCTGCCCCGCTGGCAGGACCCACTGGGGCACGCGCACAATGTCTACCTGAACTTCGGCGCCGAGACCGGGCTGTTGGGCCTAATGGCCTATCTCGTCCTCTGGACGGCAGCCGTAGTGCAAGCGCTCAAAGCAGCCCTCGGCCGCCGCAGCCTGCTGATGGCGGTGGGCGCCGGCGCCCTGGGCGCCCTTGTTCACGCCACGGTGCACAATCTGTTCGACAACTTGTGGGTGCAACACATCGCCCTTCAGCTCGGCTTCCTGCTGGGCCTGATAGCGGTGCTCACTGCCGAACGGGAGCACGACAACCCGCATGTCTGAAACCCTGCCAACCAAGATGCCTATCCATCTGGCCGGCCGGCTGGTGGCCTGGCTCTCCGACCTCACCGGCCTCAGCGCGCGCGAGCTGACCCGCTTCTTCAAGTTCGCCACCGTGGGCGCCATCGGCATGGTGGTGGACCTGACCCTGCTCAACGTGTTACACAAGGTCGTGGGCTTGCCCTTGCTGGTGGCCAACGCCTTTTCCTTTACAGCGGCCGTCCTCAGCAACTTCACCTGGAACCGACTGTGGACCTTTCCGGAGAGCCGCACACGGCCGGTGCACCGCCAACTGGTTCAGTTCGCAGTGGTCAACACTATCGGCCTGGGCATCAACGAGCTGGTGCTGTGGACCGTTTACCAGTTCACCCAACAAGTCCTGCCCGACCCCTTCGATTACAACGCAGCCAAGATGTTCGCTATCGGCGTGGTGCTGTTCTGGAACTACGGGATTAACCGCCTGTGGACCTATCGGGGCATCCGCTGAGAGGGGGCTGTGCACGTCGTCGTTGACTACACCCCAGCCGTACACCAGGGCGCCGGCATCGGCCGCCACACGCGCGGGCTCGTGCAGGGGCTGGCCGCCGTGCTCCAGGAGGAGAAGCTGGCCCACTCCATCACCCTGCTGGTGTTCGGCCGTCCCTCTGGAGGCGTAAGGGTGCCGGCCGGCTGCGCCGTTCGCGTGGTCCCTGTTTCCGCGCGAGCCCTGGCTATCGCCTGGCATCGCCTGCACCTCCCCTGGCCGGTCACCTGGCTGGGCGTCCGAGGCGACCTCTACCACGCCTCCGACTTCGTGCTGCCGCCCACGGGGGGGATGCCTGCTCTCGTCACCGTCCACGACCTGAGCTTCCTCGCAGTGCCCCAGTGCGCCGACGCCGGCCTGCGGGCCTACCTTAACCGCGTCGTGCCTCGGTCGGTGCGTCGCGCCCAGCATGTTCTAGCCGACAGCGAGAACACCAAACGAGACCTGGTCCGCTTGCTCGACGTCCCCGCCGACAAGATCACCGTGGTCTACCCGGGCGTGGAGCCGCGCTTCCGGCCGGTGGAGGACGCGGCGGCGCTGGCGGCAGTGCGGCGCAAGTACGGCCTGGGCCAGGGGCCCTTCGTGCTGGGCGTGGGCACCCTGGAGCCGCGCAAGAACTGGCCGGCGCTGATCCGCGCCTGGGCGCAGCTGCGCCGAACCACCTCCCTGCCCCACCGGTTGGTCATAGCCGGCGGCAAGGGCTGGCTCTACGACGCGATCTTTCAGACCGCCGAGGAGACCGGCCTGGCCGAGGCCATCAGCTTCCCCGGCTTCGTAGACGACGCCGACCTTCCTGCCCTGTACTCGGCTGCTGACGTCTTTGTGTATCCGTCGCTATACGAAGGCTTTGGCTTGCCCGTGTTGGAGGCGCTGGCCTGCGGTACCCCCGTGGTCTGCGCCGACAACTCCTCCCTGCCCGAGGCCGCGGGCGACGCCGCCCTGCTGGTGAACGCCGCCGACGAAGAGGCCTTGGCCGCCGCCCTACAGCGCCTTCTCACCGACGATGTCCTGCGCCAAAGCCTCCGACAGCGCGGCCTGGCCCATGCACAACGGTTCACCTGGCAGGCTTCGGCCCGTGTCCTGCTGGCCGCCTACCAGCGCGTCTACGCCGAGACGCTTCCCCCTCCCCTACGCCGCGCGGAAGCTGCCGGAGGTGAGCCGTGAAGCGTTTCCTCGGCCCACGAACCGCCACCGGGTTGATCGTGCTCGGCTGGCTTCTGGCTGCGGCCGGGTACTGGGGCGCGTGGGTGTGGGCCGCGCCGGCCGGCCTGCGCGTCCTGGGCCTGGACTTAGCGGAATATGTCAAGTTCGTAGCCGAGGTGCGCAGTGGGCAGATCGCCGTGCGCCGGGAGCTCTTCTACCTGCCCCTGGTGGCCCTGAGCCTGAGCCTGAGCCTGCTGGCCCATCGGCCGGAGCTGCGGCTGCCCAAAGCGCTGCGCTGGCTGGCCAACGCTCTGGCCGCGCCCGCAGCGCTGGCCATGCTGCCGCCCGCGTGGACCCCTCCCCTGCTGCGCACGCCGGAGTTCATCCTGCAGACCACGGCTATCGCGGTCTGCTTGGGGGCTGTCCTGCTGTCCTACCCCGCGCTGCGCCGCCTGCCGTGGAGCATGGCTGTGACCGGCGTGGCCCTCCTGTCAGCGGCCGCCGTGTGGTTCCCGGTGGAAGCCTTCCTGCGACTGCGGCCGGCCTTGGACGCCATCTACGGCCGGCCGATCCAGGTCGGCTCCGGCCCTGCGCTGATGACGGCAGGGTTCGTGCTGTTGATGGCGGGGATAGCTTCTATGAGACTCTCTAACCTGCCGAAGTCCTCGTAGGCAACTGCCGAGGCCCGCTAGGCCCTCTCCTCCTCGCCAAAGCGGCTCTCCACTAGGGCTCGCAGCGCGTCGAGGGCCTCTTCGGCTCCCTCTCCCTCTGCCTCCACCCGAATGCGGTGGCCTTGCTGCACACCGAGGGTCAGCACCCTCAGGATGCTTTTGGCGTCCACCGCAGGGCTGCCCGTAGTAAGGTTCGCCACCCGAACGGAGCAAGAAAAGCGCGCCGCGGTCTGCACGAACTTTGCCGCCGGCCGGGCGTGCAGCCCCACGGGATGGGTGACCGTTAACGTTACCGCCAACGCCCCTCGGCCGCCTGCGCCGGCCGCCTGCTGGCCATCAGCCTCTAGATGGGGTCGCAGCAAAGCAACTACTTCGCCAGGAGCCTTCGCCGCCAGTAGACTCTCCAAAAGCCCAGGCACTTGAAAACTTTCGATCAGTCGCTTCAGCCACTGCACCTGCGCCTTGGGGTCGGTGATGGAGAGCATGAACAGCAGCTGCGTGTGCACCTGTTGCGTGGGATCGCCCATCATGCCGAAAGCCACTGGCGCCGAAAGCCGTGCAACGGCCAGCGCCGGCCGAAGACAATGCTGGACATCGGTGTGGGGCAGCGCCACGGGGATCTCGGTCGCCAGGCCCGTGGGGTAGATTGCTTCCCGTTGCAGCACGGCCTCGGCGTAGCTGTTCTTGACATAGCCCTCCTGGTAGAGGAGGGCGGCAAGACTCCGGATCGCCTCGCCGGCGTCAGCCGCGGGCAAGTCGAGAAGGATTAGCGAGTCGTTCAGGGGTGGGGAGGCTTGAGGCGGGGTCATGGGGCAACGAGAAATCGGGACATCAGGATGCAGTAAGCGTTGCCCTCGATGCGCTCGGCAGCGTCGAAAGCAGCTTCCAGGTTGCGGCCTAGAACAAAGAGACCGTGCTTCGGGGCCAAGACGGCTGCAGCTTGTTTGCGCAAACGGTCGCGCAGCGGCTGCATCGCCGCAGCGATGTTGTCGGCCAGGTCCTGGCTATGGGCCGGCGCATCTTGCACATGCTCGATCACACCAAATTTCTCGGTGGCGTACAAGACCGGTGGAATGGGCTGCAAGGCAGCGCAGAAGACCAACACGTTGCGCGCATGGCCGTGGAAGACCGCTGCGCCGTCAGGGTAGAACTCGTTCAAGAGCTTGCAGTGCACCCGATACTCGCGCGAGACCTCGCCCTCGCCCTCCTGTTTGTTGCCCTCAAGGTCCAGCACCAGGATCTGCTCCGGCCGCAGTCGCCACAAGTAACGGCTACCTGCATAGCGCGGGGTCATGAGGATTGCGTCGCCGACCCGCGCGCTGATGTTGCCGCCGGCCGTGTCGGTTAAGAAGCGTGCGTAGGCAATCGCCCCTAGTTCTGCGATAAAGCGCCTCATGTCTTCGAGGTTCGTGGTCATGACGGGCTCTCCCTAGCTCTAGCCTAGACCGGTGTCAACGGGTCGCAAAACGACTGCAGGAAGCAGCTTTTCCACCTCGCTGCGTTCGATGAAGCCGGCGCCGACCACTTGAGTGTTAGCTGCGCCGCAAGCCACGCCCCAGCGCACAGCCGTGGGCAGGTCGGCTCCCTGGCTGAGGGCATAGGCCATGCCGGCCAACAGCGAGTCGCCGCAGCCCACTACGTTCACCACCCGGCTCATGGTGAGCACCCCTTCCCACAGCGTGTTGCCGTCGGTGGCCAGCAGCCCGCGCGGCCCTCGGCTCAACGCAGCGATGGCGACCCCGCGTGCGTGGAGCTCCATCAGCGCCTGGCGCTGGGCGCTCAGCTCAGCCAGCGGATAGCCCACGTAGTCGGAAAGCTCGGCTAGGTTGGTTTTTACCAGGAAAGGCCTGGCCTCGATGCCGGCCCGCAGGGCTGCGCCCGAGCTGTCCAGCAGGCAGGGCACGCCGCGCGCCCGCGCTCGAGCCACGATGTCGGCAAACAGGGCGGCCACGGCGTCGCTCTGGCCCGAGCCGCACAGCAGGCACAGAGCAGCCTGGGGCAGCAGTCGCTCTACTCGGTCGCGCAGCGCCTCGATCTCCTCTGGCGTCACTGCGTGTCCCGGCTCGTAGATGGCATAGGTATGCCCAGAGGCCTCTTCATAGATCAACAGCGAGGTGCGGGTATCCTCTCGGCACACAACGAACTCGGTCTGGATCCCTTCGGCCGCCAACCGCTCCATGGCCAGCGCGCCCGTGTGGCCTCCCTGAAAGCCGGTAGCCACCACCTTGGCCCCGAGACGCACCAGCGCGCGGGCGACGTTGTTCCCTTTTCCCCCGCCGTACAGCGCCTGCACCGTAGCGCGAGTGGCCTCGTCCGGCCGCAGCTGAGGCACCCGCAGCACCTTGTCTACGGCCGGGTTGGGGGTGACGGTGATGATCGTCATAGGGCAAGCGGGGGTTGACGCTGGCCTTGCTGAGGTGACGGGAAAGGCGTCGCCGTTGGAGAGGTCAATGTTCGCAGGGCGTTTAAAGAGCTGTCACTCCTGTAAGCAAGGACTGGCGGTCCGAGGGTGGCGGACCGCCAGTCCTTGGGAAGCGGTGGCTAAGCTACGCAGGCACCACGCCAGCGATGCCGCCGCTCTGCTGAGCTGCCGCGCGCTCGCGACGCTTCATGGTGCGGAAGTAGTACCAACCGAGCAAGGGCAGGACGATCACGAACAGCGCGCCGGGCAGGAAGCGACCGTTGAGGATGTCCAGGACGGAGAAGACCATCAGGCGCAGGCCGGCGGCGTTCATCTCCAACCAGGTGATCATGCCGTAGCCCTCGGGGATCTGGAAGGTGCCGGTCTGCTTGGCCAGCTCGGTGAAGTAGGGCGCGAAGAAGGTCGCGGCGCCCAGATACACCGGCAGGCCGATGATGGACAGCAGGAAGGACTTCACCAGATCACCCTGGGCGAGGACGGTCGCAGTCACCACCAGCGACACGACGATGATGCTGGCGAAGGGCAGCGTAGTGTTGTAGGGCAAGATGATGGCGAACAGCAGGGCGAAGGGCGCCACCAGAATGCCCGTTACCCACACCGCGTCGATGCCGGCCAACACCGGCCAGTCCAGGCCGATGTAGAAGGAGCGGCCGGGGAAGCGCTTCTGCATGAACTCCTGCGCCGCCTCCGACACCGGTGCGAGGGCGCGGGCAAACAGGCCGGCGATCATGGGGAAGAGGGTGACGATGGTGGCGCACTGAATCACCAGGGTGGCGATGCCCTTGAGATCGTACCCTGCCAAGATGCCGAAGATCAAGCCCAGAATGGCGCCCAGCACGTAGTTCTCGCCGAAGATGCCGATGCGCCGCCGCAGGTCCGCCGGGCTGGTGCGAATTTGGCTGAGGAAGGGGATCCGATCCAACACGTCGAGGATCGGCGCCATCCACAGGATGTCCAGCAGCATGTTGTGGGACACGGCGATGCCTGGAATGCGGGTAAGGTTGTACACCTGCTCGCGGGTGTAGTCGGCGCTGATCAGCTCCATCACTACCCACAGTCCAGCCACGAGGAAGCCGATCGCCAAGGCCGTAGGCGTGTTGCCCAGGAGAGCCGTCGTGAAGGCACCCAGGGTGGCCTTGTGCCAGACGTTCCACATGTCCACGTTGAGGCACTTGGTCCAGCCCATGGCCAGCATCACGATGTTGATGGCGATCTGCAGGGGGAACATGAACACCGCGAAGGGCCAGGCCCACGAGATCGTGGCCGCGACGGTCCAACCGAAGTCGTAGGCCTCAAAGCGGAGGCCTGGAATGCGCTCCACCATGGCCTGGCCGGCCTTGGGCAGCGCGTCGAAGGCCAGGCCGAAGAAGGTGAACATGCCGGTGAAGGCCACGCCCAACAGCAGGCCTGCGCCCAGCGCCTTGGATGGCTTCATGCCAATGGCTAGACCCAGGATGAACATGATCACCGGTAGTACAACGTTGGGACCGACATCCAGGATCGAGCGAATGAAGTTAAGCACAGCGTCCATTGTGACGGAACCTCCTCGGGACAGAAAGGGACGGCATGAGAGGATGAACAGAGGGTGAGGGAATGACTGCTGCGAGCTTGCTTAGAGTGCTGCGCCGACCACCTCCTTTCTTCCCGGCCAGATCCTCACCGGTCACTTCTTGTTGGCCATAGCCACGATTTGGTCTATCAGGGCCTTGACGCCTACGCCGGTGAGCAACGGAATGCCGTTGAGAGTCGGGATAGGGAGCTCCCGATCGCGCGCGGCGTAGGGCGTGATGGAAACCAAGAGGTCGGCCACTTTAGCCTCGGACTCGAGGCTCTTGATGTCTATGGCGCGCACCTCTGCGTTCACACCGCGCTCGCGCAACAGCTCGCGCAGCTTTTCAGCGGCCACGTTAGACGTGGCCACACCCGACCCACAGGCGACGATGATGCGTTTGATCGGCATGTCTCACCTCCTCGCACAGTGGCCACTAGAGGCTTGACTCGGCGGCGAGCTCGGCGAGTACGCCGGTGGCCGCCGTGTCGTCGGTGATCAGGATATTGACCAACCCGGCGCGAACGGCCCCCAAGATAGGCAGCGGCTTGGCCTGACCGCCGGCAATGCCCACCTTGTTGGGGATGGCAGCCAACGCCGCCGGGTCAATGGTAACAATCCGTCGCGTGAGAGGAATGTCCACGACCTTCCCAAAGCGATCCACGTAGATGGCGCTCACGTCGCCCACGGCGCCGGCGCGGGCCAGCTCGGCCGCCTGTTCCAGGCTGAGATAGCCGGCTCGCACTAGGGTGGAGTACCGGGGCTCCACCGCGCCAATGCCCAGCAAGGCCACGTCCATCTGACGGGCGTAGGAGAGCACACGCTGCACCCGATAGTCGTTGCGCAGGGCGTCGCGCGTGGTCTCGCTGTCTACCAACAAAGGAGCCGGAAGGATGGAATACCTTCCCCCAAGGGTGCGGGCCAGACGTTGCGTGAGCTCGGGATTGTCTATCTCCGGCAGCTCCGAGGTGCCGATGAGCCCGATGATCTGAACGACGTGGACGTTGGAGAGAGGCCGGGAGCGCAGCGCGTCCACCAGCTCCGCCAGGCCCGTGCCCCATGAAATGCCCACCGTAGCCTGGTTTCCAATCAGCTCGTCCACCAACGGAGCAGCCAGCGCGCCCAACCGTCGCAGCATCTGGGCGTGATTGAGCAGCCCGCGCTTCAGCACGAGGACGGTTTTGAGCGGCAGCCGCTCCAGAAGCGCCTGCTCGAGGTCCTGTCGGCGCTCCAGCGGATGGTGTACCCGGATCTCAACAACCCCCAGCTCTCGCGCTTCGTTGAGCAGACGGGAAATGGCCGAGCGAGAGTAGCCGGTCTGCGCCGCGATCTCGGCCTGGGTGATGCCGTCCTCGTAGTACATCCCGGCGATGCGGGCTAGCAGCTCGAGTCGCTGAGGGTCCATGAGGCAAGGAGGGCTGAATAAACGTGCGGCCGTTGCACAATGTTGCCAAAATTTTAACGCCAGTTTTGCGGTTTGTCAACATCTATCAGCAAGAATGCTCCATTCTTGCACATTTGTGACGACGCGTCTCCCTCCCGGAGAGAAAGAAGTCACGCAGGCCCGAACGACGAGGCGCGCATCGCCGACCGCTCGGGCTTCATCCCCCGTCCGGCGGGCGCTGTCGGATTGAGAAGCGACTCCCCTACGGCAGCTTGCCGATCGGCCTGATCTTGCCGCCGGCGATGTGCTTGGCCGCGATGTACCCGAAGGTCATGGAGGGCCCGATGGTGCTGCCCGGACCGGGGTACGTGTTGCCCATCACCGAGGCGGACGTGTTCCCGACGGCGTACAGCCCAGGGATCGGGGCGCCGTCGTGCCCGAGCACACGGGCGTGTTCGTCAATCACCAGCCCACCCTTGGTGCCGAGGTCGCCGGGATACATGGCCACCGCGTAGAAGGGCGGCTTCTCGATGGGCGCTAGGCAGGGGTTGGGCTTCACCGTCGGGTCGCCGTAGTAGCGGTCGTAGGCGCTCTCGCCGCGATGGAAGTCCTCGTCCACCCCGCGACGAGCGAACTGGTTGAACCGCGCCACCGTCTCGACCAGCCCCTGAGGGGTGATCCCGCACTGGCGGGCCAGATCTTCCAGGGTATCGGCTCGCTTGAAGTAGCCGCTCTCCAGGTACTCCTTGGGGATGGCCTGGCCGGGGAAGAGCGTGCCGAAGATGTACTTGCTGCGGTAGCGCTGGTCCATGATGAAGTAGGCCGGGATGTGCGGCACCTCAGCGCTGTGCTTCTCGTACATCGCATGGACGACGTCCACGTAAGACGCCGACTCGTTGGTGAACCGCTTGCCCGCCGCGTTGACCATGATGGAGCCGGGATAGGAGCGCTCTCCGACGTGGAACATCACCGCTGCGTTGGGCGGGAGGCTGGAGGGCCCCCACCAGGCGTCGTCCATCAGGTCCACCCTGGCTCCCACCGCCATCCCTGCCTGGATCGCGTCGCCCGTGTTGCTGGAGCAGCCGGAGCTCCACTCGTGGTTCACCGGCAGCCTTTGGAACTCCTCGCGCATGGCCTGGTTGTGCTCGAACCCGCCGGCGCCCAAAATGACCCCGCGGCGGGCGCCGATCCGGATCAGCCGGCCCTCCCGCTCTGCCACAGCCCCAACCACGGCGCCGTTCTCCACGACCAGCTCCTTGAGCGGGGTGTTCAGCCAGAGAGGAACGTTCTCGTCCTTGAGAGAAAGCCGCAGACGGGCAATCAGCGCCTGGCCCAGGGTCAAGTACTTGACGCCGGTCACGATGTTGAAGACCGTCCGCACGCCGACCTTGAGAGCGGTCTGCTTGCCCGCCCAGGTGGAGGTGATCATCCCCAGCTTGTTGTACTCGCTGATGCTGAACGCCAGGCCTGCCGGAGCCTTCATGCTCATGGGCCGCAGATAGGCGAGGTCCTCGCCCAGCTTTCTGCCGTCGAAGGGAGCGGCCTCCAGGGCACGCCCGTCGGCCATGCCGCCGGGCCGCTCCGGATAGTAGTCCGGGTATCCCACTGAGCGCCGAAAGCGGACTTGGGAATTGCTGGCCAAGTACTTCACCATCTCGGGCGCGTTCTCCAGGTAGGCATCCTGCAGCGCCTGCGGCGTGCGATTGCCAACGGTGTGCTGCAGGTACGTGCGCGCCTTCTCGAACGAGTCCTCCAGGCCATCGCGCTGCAGCAGGTAGTTGTTGGGGATCCAGAGCCCGCCGCCGGAAATGGCCGTGGAGCCGCCGTAGTACTCCGCCTTTTCGATGACCAGAACGTCGAGGCCCGCTTGCTTGGCGACCAGCGCGGCGGTCATCGCTCCACCGCCGCTGCCGACAACAAGCACATCCGTCGTGTAGTCCCAGGTGGACATGTTTGCCTCCTTGGTTGCAATCACTCCTTGCCCTCCCACCACGCCAGCCAGCGCCGCCGGCTGTCCTCGCGGTAGCGGCGATCGTTGGCGAACACCTCGATGGTAACCGTGCCGTCGTAGCGAAAGGACTTGAGGTCCGCCACCGCTCGCGACCAGCTCACCCCGCCGCGCCGCGGGGCTCCGAGGGGGAGATGCTGATCGTCGTGGCCGTCGTTGTCCGAGACGTGCACGTGCACCAGGCGATCGGCCAGCGCGAACAGGTATTCCCTCGTCATGTTCTTCGGCACACCCACGTTGGCGTGGCCCACGTCCAGCACCAAATACAGGTTGGGGCAGCGGGCGAAGATCTCGCGGAAGTGCTTGAGCTGGTGGGCGTTCTGGGCGCTGTTCTCCATGGCCACCACTACCCCGCGCGCGTTGCCCTCGCGGCACAGGACCTCGTAAAGCTGGGCGTAGAGCTCGTAGCCCATCTGCTCCGGCCAGAAGGAAGGAAAGAACATGTAGTGAGTGGTCAGAAGCCGCGCGCCGAGGACAGCGGCCACGTCCAGGCTGCGCCGCAGCTCCTCCAACGCTGCCTGCCGCACCCGCGCCGACGGGCTGTGCACGGGCAGGTAGGGCGCTGCGTGACACACCACCCCCAACCCCAGGTCGTTCAACGCGCGGCGCACCGACGCCGCGTCAATCTGGTCCGGCTCGGCCTTGGGCGCCTCCAGCGTCAGCTCCACGTAGTCGAAGCCCTGGGCTGCCGCCTGCCGGATCTCGTCCAGCAGGTCGCGCTGGGGGTTGGTCATGGCACCCACCTTCATGGGCTGCCTCCGGCGGCCGCCACGTGCCGCACCGGGTGTAGGGTGAACTGGCCGCTCTCCGTGTCGTACAGCCCAAACGTGGGCGAGCCGAAGCGGCCCATCACCTCGCCCGGGTTGGCCAGCACCGTGGCGCCCACCTGCTCCACTTGCGCCACGTGGTTGTGGCCGTAGCACACCAAATCGAACTGCCCCGACTCGGCCAGCCGGCGCGCGATCTCCGGATAGTGGTTGACCGCTATCCGCCGGCCGCCCAGGTGAAGCTCGGCGTACTGGCCATGCAAGGTGACGTTGCCGGCGGCCAGGGCGTTCTGCACCAACAGCCGTGGGTCGCCGTCGTTGTTGCCGAACACGCAGTGCACCGGCCCGGCGAAGCCCTGGGCGATCTGGGTGAGGGTGAAGGGCGCGCAGAAGTCGCCGCAGAAGATCAGCGCCTCTGCGCCGGCGGCTCGCACCCGCTCCAGCGCGTCGGCCAGGTTCCAGATATTGTCGTGGACGTCGGAAAGAACGGCGATGAGCATGGTTCCTCCTAGGGCGGTGGTCGGTGAACGGTGAACGGTGATCGGTGATCGGTGATCAGTGATCGGTGAACGGTAAACGGTAAACGGTAAACGGTGTAGGTAGAGGAGGGCACACGCCCACATACGCCGTAACCTGTGGGGCGCGCACGCCCATATGCGCCAACAGTCGCAGGGGGCGCACGCCCACGTGCGCCGTAAACCGTGGAGGGCGCACGCCCACGTGCGCTGTCCACGCCAGAAGTATACCTTGGCTGCGGCCGGGTGCGGAAATGCGGCGATGCTGCGCCGCGGGAGCCCCCTTGCCCTGGCCGGCTGCTCTGGCTATAATTGCGCCATGACGTACTACCCTCCCACCTATCCGCCTCGACCAACCCGGCGCCGCGGCCATACCGGGCTGTGGGCTGCGCTGACGTTTTTCACCCTCAGCGCCGCGTGCCTCTTGGCGCTGCTGATCGTGGCCACGGGCGGCCAGCTGCCCGACTTCGGCAACGGCCCCTCGTGGACGCCGCCGGCCACCGCTGCCCCCTCGGCCGGCCAGCCGGGCGCCGTTGTCCAGGAAACAGTTGCCCCACCCCCGGCCCTGGGCGCGTTTGGACCCGGCGACCCGGTCCAGAACGTCAGCGGCGGGCCGGTGAACCTGCGCCGCACGCCCGGCTTCCGCAGCAAGCCGGCCGACGACGTGCTCACCACGGTGCGGCCCGGACAGACCGGCGTGGCCCTGGAGGGCCCGGTGGAGGCCGACGGCCTGCGCTGGTGGCGAGTGCGCTTCCCCGTGGGCGAGGGCTGGATGGCGGAGCGCAGCAGCAGCGGCAAGGTGCTGCTGGACCGTGCGCCATAGGCCCGCAGCAAGCAAACCAACTCCCCGTGCCTGGTGGGCGCCACAGCCCCTGCGGTGAAAACCACGGTTATGACCCGACTGGTTGGACTGCTCGTCGCTCTCCTCGTCGGCCTGTGGGCGCAGCGCACCCTGACCGGCCCGCAGCCCGGCATCCCGCGCGACGCGCTGATCCTCTTCCTGTTGGCTGCGGGCGTCTTCGTCTGGAGCGCTGATCCGCCTGCGCCCCTGCGGCCGCGCGGCGCCTCCCTGAGCCGACCCTGGACCCGGCTCGGCAGGGCGCTGGCCGCAGTCGGCCTCCTCAGCGGTGTCATCTCCCTGCTGCTCCTCTGGCGCGACCTGCAAAGCCTGCCCGGCCTCCTCCTGTGGCCCCTGGCCACCGCCCTTCTCCTGGCCGGCGCGTGGCTTGAGGCCAAGGATGCCAACCCCGCCGCCGGCGATCGGTCATCAGTCATCGGCGATCAACTACCACTACTCGGTGATCCGTCAGCGGCCAGTGGCAACCGGTCACCGTTCACCGTTCACCGCTCACCGCTCACCGCCCACTGGGACCTCGTCCTTCTGTCCCTGATCCTCCTGGTTGCGGCCTGGGCCCGCTTCCATCAGCTCGACGTCTACCCCAACGGCTGCCAGTCGGACGAGTGCAACAACGGCTTGGACGCCCTGCGCTGGCTGGCCGGCGCGCCCTACACCCCCTACGCCGAGACCAACGAGGGGCAAGCCACCTTCTTCACCTACCTGATCGCGCTCAGCTTCCGCGTCTTCGGCGTCGGGGTAGAGCAGATGCGCTACGTGTCCGCGGCTGTGGG
>JANWYQ010000029.1 GCA_025055015.1 Caldilineales bacterium | reverse complement strand
TCGGCTCCGGGGCCACCGCGCCGGCCGCGGCCGTGATCAGCGGTTGGGCCAGGTTCACCGGCCGCAGCGTGCCGACCGTTCCGCCGACGGCCGTGCAAGCGTCGTTCGGGTCAACCCGACCGTCGCGGTTGGTATCCCGTTCATAGCGGCACTGCACCACCTCATCAGCGCTGCCGGCGGCGCCGGCCGCCACCACGCCCACCACCTCGCCCGCCTCGTTCAGGGCGGGGCCGCCGCTGAAGCCGCCCTCCACCTCGGCGTCGGTGCGGATCCAGGCCCGCCCCTTGCTGCCCCGACCGCTGGAGAAACCGGCGATGGCAGCCGACACCGTCTCCAACGGCTCGCCGGTCGAGCCGGGATAGCCCAGGATCTCCAGCGTGTCGCCGGCCGCCAGCTCGTCGGAGTTGCCCAGGGGCAGGGCCGGCAGCTTGAGCTTGCGGCCGTCCACCGGTCCGCCGTCCAGGCCGGCGGTGATGCGCACCAGGGCCAGGTCGAGACCGGCATCGTATTGCACGACCTCGGCCAGATAGGTGGCCGCGGGCGGTCTGCCCACCCGGGTGGCCAGGGCCACGATCAACAGGTCGTAGTCGAAGGCGGGGTCGTCCCAGATGAGCCGCGGCATGGCCACGTGGCAGTTGGTCAGGATGAGACCGTCGGCCGCGATCAGCACGCCGCTGCCGCTCCACTTGGGGGTGATCCGTCCTCCCCGGCCCTCATCGGCGGCGATGATCTGGACCACCGCCAGGTCGGGCGCCGTCTTCGCGGCCGGCGGCGCCGCGGCCTGTGCCTTCCACCAGGCCGAAAACAGGAGCACCCCCAGCACCAAGATGCCCCCGAAGAAAAGGCATCGTGTTTTCATGCGGATCCTCCTACACAACAGGCGATGCTCAGGCCCGGCTCAGCGCGGCAACGAGCGGACCACCGGGTCCAGCGCGCGCCGGGCGCGGTCGTAGTAGGCCTCGGCCGCGGTCAGGGTCACGATGTACACCTGGTCCCCGACCTGGAGTAGGTAATCCTCGCCGTACATGACCACGGGCATGGTCTGCAGGTACGGGTTGGGGTCGGTCTCGACGTAGGCAAAGGCAACCGGCTGCGCCGCGCGGCCGGCCACGGTGGCGTTCTCCTCCGTCTCCAGGGTGCGATAGGCCATCCGACCGCGCGCCCGCTCCAGGGTCAGCGCCTGCTCCACGGCAGCCAGGGGGTTGTCCACCGCCGGCAGCGGCCGACGCTGGACGGTGATGACGCTGCGCGCCGGCCCCAGCCACTCCTCGACCTGCAGCAGCACGGGCGGCTCGACCTCCGTCTTGAGCCAGCCGGCCGGATAACGAATGGATAGGCCCTCGACCTCGGCGACCGTTGTGCGACCTTCGGCCGCGCTCTTGACGCCCCAGCCAAGAAGCAGCGCCACCAGCACCAGGGCGACGACCAGCCAGTCCACCAGACGGTCGCGGCGTCGGGCTTGCAGTTTGAGTTCGGCAATCATCGTTCTCCTCTCCTTGGATCGTGTCTCAGGCGCTGGCGGCCGCGAGCCGACGCCGCAGCCGGCCGAGCAGATAGAACAGGACGCCGAAGGTGACCCCGGCCACGACCGCGGCCAGGATCAGCCCCGGCCAGGGGTTGTAGCCACCCCCTTGCAGGCCCACGGCCGTGGTCGTCACCTCGCCCCGCAGGTAGATGAAGAGGCCGTTCAGCGCGGCAGCCAGGGCCAGGCCGGCCGGCATCCACCAGAGCGGCTCGTCCTCGAACTTACAGCGCCCCAAGAAGTAGCCCAGCAGGCCGCCGAAGCTGGCCAGGGCCAGGGCCGTGACGGCGATGCGAACCGTTCCGGCCACCAGGTCAACGCCGCCGCTCTCCACGACGAAGGCCACGTTCAACACGGTGGCATAGCCCAGGGCCGCGGCCGTGCCGTAAATGACGCCGTCCACCCGCTCGTCGAACTCCGGCAGGCCGTACACGCTGAAGCGCACGGCCGCGTAGACCAAGAACATCTCGGTGAAGCCGACGATGAGGATGGCGGCCAGGATGTGGGACAACGGGCCGGCGGCGGCCATCCACCGCGAGACGGCGAACAGGCCCTCGGTCACCGGCCGGCCGACGGCTTGGGCCAGCAACGCGCCCAGCAG
>JANWYQ010000009.1 GCA_025055015.1 Caldilineales bacterium | reverse complement strand
AGACCATCCATGACTCCTCTTCCTTTCGTCTTCTCATGGTCACGAGATAACCATATTCTATGCCGTACCAACTCCTGGCCCAACTCACTGTAATACACCGCACACTGAACTTGACGTTTTGACTTATTGGTAAAGATCAGGCCTAAAGGCCCAACTCCTTTGCGGGGACCGAAACCGGCCGGCTCAACTCCGATTGACCCATGCAACGACCGACGCCGGCTACGCCTCGGGCTGGCGCTCCGCTGTCAAGCGAGCCGCCAGCGCCAGCGCCTCCTGGCGGGTGGTCACCTCGCCGGCCGCCTGGGCCTCTGCGATCTCGTCCAGCAGACGCCCGACCAGGGGACCGGAGGGAATGCCCAAGGCGTCCATCACGTCCGCGCCCCGGACCAGCGGCTCGGGGTGCACCAACGCTGCTTCCCGGCTGAAATACGCATCCACCAGCCCGCCGACCACCTCCAGCTGCCGACGCCAGATCGCTTCCGGCAGGTCGGGGCCATAGGTGCCGGCCAAGTCCGCCAGGCTGAGCAGGGCCACGTCCACGCCGGCGTCCCGGGTGGCCCGAAAGAAACGATACACCGCCCGTCGGGCGAGCGTCCCTGCCTCTGCCAGGCTGAGGGGACGCATGTGCTGGGCCACGATGAGCTTCGCCCGGCGCACCTCGACGTCGTTGAAGCGCAGCCGGCGCAAAGCCTCCTCCACCAGCGCGGCGCCCACCTGCTCATGGCCCAAGAAGCGAACCCGCTCGGCGCCTGCGCTGCTGGTCTCCACCGACCGGGCTGCCGGCTTGCCCCAGTCGTGGGCCAGGGCAGCCCACAGCCACATCTGGCCACGGGTGCGCACCTGGCCGTCCCGACGGCTGAAATGGCTGCGCAGGTCGGCCCGCCGCGCGGCCAGGGCCTCGGCCAAGGCCGCTTCTTGGGCGGTGCGGGGCTCGGCTTTGCCGTCCAGCCACCGCAACTGCCAGGCGGCATGGGCTACCACGGCCAGGGTGTGCTCGAAGACGTCCCAACGGTGGGGTGGCGGTTGCTCCACCCCGTGCAATGCAGCGACCTCCGGCAACACTACCGACAGCTGACCCAGTCCATCCATGAGCCGCAGCCAGCAGTCTGGGCTCTCCGCCGACAGAATGCGCACCAGCTCGTCCCGCACGCGCTCAGCCGACGGCTGGCCGAGGAGCGGCGCATGCCGGCGCAGGGCTTGAGCCGTCTCGCCCTCTAGACGGAAGCCCCAGGGGGCCAGTTCCGCGGCCAGGCGAACCCCCCGCAGCCCGCGCAGGGGATCGTCGAGCAGCGCTCTCTCGGCCGTCAGCCGGATCAGCCGCTGCGCCAGGTCGTCGAGGCCGCCGGTGACGTCCATCAGCCTGGGGTCGGGGCTGCCCAGCTCCCATGCCAGCGCGTTGACGGTGAAGTCGCGCGCCCGGAGGTCGTCGGCCAGGGTAGCCCCGCGCCAGCCGGCTACGTCGAGCTGCACGGGGCCGGCCTCGTCGGCGAAGAGCGCACGCGCCGTGTCGCGCTCGACGTCCAGCGGCACGTACGCGCCCCCCAGCGCATCGGCGGCAGCCCGAGCTAGGCGCAGCGCGCCGGTGGGCACTACCACGTCCAGGTCCTTGGTGGGCCGCCCCAGAAGCAGATCCCGCACACAGCCCCCCACCAGGTGCACCGGCGGCGGCCACCGGCGCAGAAACGCCAGCAGCTGACCCGTGACGGAGGCGGGCGGAAAAACCTGGTCGAGGTGCTCAAGGATCACGGGAGGGCCCTGGGTCAGAGGACGGCGGGAAAGGAGGGACGTATCGCACCTCTTGAACGCGCTCGCGCGGCCGGTTCCGTCGCGCTGCGGACCATGCAGCCTCACGGCTATCGCCGACGCCGGCTACCTGGCCGTTCACCAGGGCGATCCAGCGGCCGGCATAGGCCTGCCAGACGCCTGTCTCCCCTGGCAGGATCGGCGCTGTGGGCTTGCGTTTGCCTCGGGTGGGCTTGTTCACGGGTGGCTCCTTCACCCCGCTAATTGCCGAGGCCACGGCGCCGCGCAGAGAGGGGCTGTTCAAGCCCGGGTCAAGGACGAACGCACAAGTCAACGACAAACGGAGTCCTGCCCTGCAGCTTACGTATTTCGGAGGGAATGTCAAATCGAGGCCGATGCCCCCAGCGGCCTACCCCAGCGGGACCCGAAGCCGGCCCTTGGGCCGGCTCCTGCGCCTGTCGAAGGACCGCGGGCGCTTCGACAGGCGCGGCGTATGCCGGAGTATGCGGAGTATGTCTCAACGCGGCTGGGCGTGCGCTGAGTTCGTCGCAGCGCACGCCCAGCCAGGTCGGCCGTCGGCTTCTAGGCGGCCAGCCGCGTAGCCACCACGTCGGCGATTTCGGTGGGAATGCTCACCACCTCGACGCCGGCAGCCCGCAGGGCCTTCACCTTCTCCGCGGCGGTGCCGGTGCCGCCGGAGATGATGGCGCCCGCGTGGCCCATGCGCTTGCCGGGCGGAGCCGTCTGTCCGGCGATGAAGGCGGTGACGGGCTTGGTCATGCGCTGGCGGATGAACTCCGCAGCTCGCTCCTCGTCGGTGCCGCCGATCTCGCCGATCATCACCACCTGCTCCGTCTCCGGGTCGTTCTCGAACATCTCCAGGATATCAATAAACGTCGAGCCGATGATGGGGTCGCCGCCGATGCCCACTGCGGTGGACTGGCCGATCCCCCGCTCGGTGAGGGCCGCCACCACCTCGTAGGTCAGGGTGCCGCTGCGGCTGACGATGCCCACGTTGCCGGGGATGTGGATGTGGCCCGGCATGATCCCCACCTTCGCCTGGCCGGGGGTGATGACGCCAGGGCAGTTGGGGCCGATGAGGCGAGAGCCGGTCTGGTCAATGTAGGCCCGCGCCTTGACCATGTCCAAGGTAGGGATCCCCTCGGTGATGCACACCACCAGCTTGATGCCTGCGTCCACGGCCTCCAGGATGGCGTCGGCGGCAAAGCGGGCCGGCACATAGATGATGGAGGTGTTGGCCTCGGTGGCGCGCACCGCCTCGGCCACCGTGTCGAACACAGGCACGCCCGCCGCCCACTGGCCGCCTTTGCCGGGGGTCACGCCGCCCACCACCTTGGTGCCATAGGCCAGCATCTGCTGGGTGTGGAACAGTCCCTCGCGGCCGGTAATGCCCTGCACGATCAGGCGGGTGTTCTTGTCCACCAGGATGCTCATGATAGGCCTCCTCCTAGTTGTCCCTTGGCCGCCTGGACTGCCTTCTGCGCTGCCTCCGGGAGGGTCCGGGCGGTGATCATGTTGGCGCTGGCCAGGATCGCCCGCCCTTCCTCCTCGTTGGTGCCCACCAGTCGCGCCACCATGGGCACATTCGTCGGCACCTCGGCCAGGGCTGCGACGATGCCGCGCGCGACCTCGTCGCAGCGGGTGATGCCGCCGAAGATGTTGAACAACACGGCCTTGACGTTCTTGTCGGAGAGGATGATGCGCAGGGCCGCCGCCACTCGCTCAGCCGTGGCGCCGCCGCCGATGTCCAGGAAGTTGGCTGGCGAGCCGCCGTACAGCTTGGTCAGGTCCATGGTGGCCATAGCCAGCCCGGCGCCGTTGACCATGCAGCCGATCTCGCCGTCCAGCTTCACGTAGCTGAGGCCGAAACGCCGAGCCTCCAGCTCGTAGGGGTCTTCCTCCGACACATCGCGCATCTCCGCCAGGGTCGTCTGACGGAACAGGGCGTTGTCGTCCACCGACATCTTGCCGTCCAGGGCCAGGAGGCGGCCATCCCCGGTGATCACCAAGGGGTTGATCTCGGCCAGGGAGGCGTCGCTGCCCATGAAGGCCTCGTACAGGCCCATGGCGATGCGGGTGAACGAGTTGAACAGCTCGCGCGGCAATCCCAGGGAGAGGGCCAGCTCCAAGGCCTGGTAGCTGCGAAAACCCACGAAGGGGTGGATCGGGACCTTGATGATCTTCTCCGGCGACCGGGCGGCTACCTCCTCGATGTCCACCCCGCCCTCGCTGGAGCCCATCATCACCACGCGGCGCTGGGCTCGGTCAACCACCAGGCCAAGGTAGAGCTCCTTGGCGATGTCTGCAGCCTCGTCCACCAGCACCTTGCTCACGGTGAGGCCCTTGATCTTCATGCCGAGGATGGCCCTGGCTCTCTCCTCAGCCTCGTCCGGCGTGGCCGCCAGCTTGATGCCACCCGCCTTGCCGCGGCCGCCGACCAGCACCTGCGCCTTCACTACCGCCTTGCCGCCCAGCTGGCGGGCAATCTCGCGCGCCTCGGTGGGCGTGGTCGCCACTTCGCCCCTGGGAATGGGGATCCCATGCTGAGCGAACAAACGTTTCGACTGATACTCGTGGAGATTCAAGGGAGCCCTCCTGTTGTTGTTTTACCCCGCTGTGGGGCGAGGGACAGATCGCTTGCACCGGTGGCAGCGCATCGTTGCGCCGCAACGCCGAGAACTGCGGCGATTATACCACGGCGGCCGGAGGCGCCGCAAACATCCTCGGCCGCTCGTTACAAATGACACAGACGTCGAGGTGGACAGCCTAGCGGCAGATCAGCAGGGGCAGCCGCGTGGCCCGGGCCACCTCGTCCACCGTGCTGCCCAGCACCACCTGCCACAGGGGGCTGAAGCCGTAGCCGCCCATGATCACCAGGTCGCAGCGCCGGTCCGCCGCCGTGCGTAGGATCGCCTCCGCTGGCGGACCGCTCTCCAGCACCCCCTGCGCCGCCACGCTGCGCTCCTGGAGGTAGCCCTGGGCCTCGGCTAGGGCCTCGGCCTCGACGCGCTCCCCGTCCACCACGGTGAGAACGGTCAGCTCGGCCTGCCAACGGTGGGCCAGGTAAGCGGCCACGTAGAGGGCCTCCCGCGCCTTGGGGCTGCCGTCGTAGGCCAGCAGGGGACGACGCAGGGCTGAGGGCTCTCCGGGCACGGCCAACAAGGGCCGCGAGCAGCGTTGAATGAGCACCCGCAACCCGCTGCTGAGCTTCTCCAGAGGGCCCTCGCCCGGCGGATGGGACAGCTTCAGCACGATCAGGTCGGTCCAGCGCGCCCGCTGACACAGGGTGCGGGCCACGGGGCCGGCCTCCACGTGGAGCGTGCCCTGAAGGCCGGCGGCCGTACACCGGGCTGCGAACTCGGCGCGCAGGTCGGCGATGTAGGGATCGTCCTGCTGCTCAGGCCGGCGCACGACGTGAAGGCCGTGGACGGCAGCCCCCTCCTGTCGCGCGATCACGAGGGCCTGGTCCAAGGCCACCCAGCCGTCGGGGCGACCGTTGACCGCCACCAACAGGCCGGAGAAGAGCTGGTTGCTCGACCGAAAGCGGCGCTCCTCCCGCCACCAGCCCGGCTCCGGGCCCTCCCGCAGATCTTCGGGCGTGATGGCCTCCCACAGACGGCGCCGACGGCGGGGCGTCCGGCCATGCCGGGTGAAGAGGTCCGCGGCGGCTGCGCTGGCGTCCACCGGCCAGCCCAGTTCCTCGGCCAGCTCGGCCCGGTGTTGGGAGATCCACACGTACAGGTCAGCTTCGGTGCGCTCTGGGAAGTCCTCCAGCAGCTCGTGGCGCCTGATCATCTCCACCACGGGCCGGTACACCCGATCGTACCAGTCAGCGGCGGCCTCGGCCAGGGACACAGCACCGCGGCCGCCCTGCTCCAGCCGCCGGCGGTGGATCTCGATCTCCTCCTCCAAGGCGCGGTACTGGCCAGGCGCGGTCATCGTGAAATCGGCTTTGGGGCGTGAGCGATCGAGCCCCGTCCGTTCCAGGAACTCGGCGTAGCGAGCCTTGATGATCAGATCGTCGGGCTGCACGCCCGGCTCCAGGGGCACACGGGTGGGAACCTCGGTGACGTACGCCTGGATGTGGGTGGCGCCCATCTCGCGCGCCACGGAGACCCGATGGTTGCCGTCGAGGACGAAGTAGACGTCGCCCACCTTGTACACCTCGATGGGTGGGAAGCCCCCCTCGTAGAGCGCCTTGAGCTTCAGCCGGGCCCAGCGGGTCTCGTCCACGTCGGCCCGGGGCAGGAACGTGCGGGTGAAGTCGCCGTAGCGGCCCACGCTGCCGACGATGGCGTCCAGCGGGATGTCCTGCAGCCCCCGGTTCACCGCCTCCTCCGCCTTGACCATGCGGGCAACCTCGGCGTAGGCCAGTAGATCGTCCGACTTTCCCGTCAGACGGGCCAGGATGTCCTGCATGGCGGCCTTGCGTCGGGCGGCGCGAAAGTCACGCACCGCCGCGGCCAGGACCAGGTCGTTCACTGCGTCCATCGCGTTCGACTCCGTTGTCCGTCGCACTGCATCCGTAGCACCTTGGATTATCGCGGAAAGCGCAGCGCCGGTCAAGTTCAGCGGATGTTACGGCTGAGGGCTATAGCCGACTGGCCCCAACAGAGCAACGGCGGACCGGCGCGACGCCGGGAGGCCTCGCTTCGCTGCGGGCGACACGGCGACGGCGCAGCTCGCCCGTCAGCGGGCGCGCGCTGGTTAGGCGCCGAATTGAAAAAGGCGACATCTTGGGGTATACTGCAAGCGCTGCGGCGCGTCGGATGTTCATCCTATCAAAACCAAAACGTCTGTTGTAGAACCATCCTGCGCCCCTCGCGGGCAGGGCGTTTTCAGACAGAGCACAGAAGGAGGCGCCCCCATGACCGTTATCACCATTTCACGCCAATACGGCAGCGGCGGCACAGAGGTCGCTCAGCGGGTGGCAGACATCCTCGGCTATCAGTACCTGGACAAGGAGGTGATCGCCCGCGTGGCCGAAGAGGCAGGCCTCACCGACCAGGAGGTGTTGGAGTTTCGCGAGGACAGCGCCGAAGGCCGCAACTTCCTGGAGCGGCTGCTGACCCCCGGTCCTCCGCAGGCGGCGACCATGGCCCTGCGGCCGGCTACGGCCCAGGAGATGCACGTCCGCACGTTGGAGCTGTTGGACTCGGAAAAGTGCCTACACCTCATCCGCAGCGTCGTCCATGCGGAGTACAAGCGTGGCAACGCCGTGATCGTGGGACGCGGGGGCCAGGCGGTGCTGCAGGACCTGCCCGGCACCCTCCACGTATACATCCACGCCGCCATGCCCACCCGCATTCTCAACATCCAGCGCATGGAGGGCGTGGACATGGAGCGCGCCTACCACAGCGCATTGCAACACGACAAGGTCACCAGCCGCTACCTAGACCGGGTGTTCGGCATTCGCTGGGAGGACCCCCAGCTCTACCATCTGATGCTCAACGCCACCAAACTGAGCATCGAACAGGCTGCGCAGATCATCGTGCAGGCTGCCCGGCTGGTCGAGGCCGGCTAGCCAGGCGATGAAGGCGCTCGCCCGGCCGCTCCTTCGTTGCTCAACCCATCGGCCTCGGAGCGTCCATGCCCTCGACCCAGCACATCGTCCTCTCGCCCCACTACGACGACGCCGCTCTGTCCCTCGGCGGTGCCATCGCCCAGCTCGCCCTGGCCGGCGAGCCGGTGACCGTCACCACCGTCTTCGGCGGCAAGCCCAATCTCGGCCAGCTCTCCCCCTTCGCGGCCAGCATTCACGCCCGGATGGGCGGCGACCCTGACCTGGTGTCGCTGCGCCAGCGCGAGGACGCCGAGGCGATGGCGATCCTCGGCGCCCGGAGCCGGCCCGGGGATTACCTGGACTGCATCTACCGCCGAGACGAGACGGGCACCCGTTGGCTCTACGACAGCCAGTCGGCCCTCTTCGGGCCCATCGCCTCGGTGGAGCGGGGCCTGAGCTTCGAGCTGGCCCAGGTAATCGCCTCCCTAGCCGGCCAGCCTGCGGGCTGCATCCTCTATGCTCCTCTGGCCGTCGGCCGCCATGTGGACCACCAAATCCTGCATCGAGCCGGGCTGATCCTGCTGGACGCGGGCTACCAGGTGCAGTTCTACGAGGACTTTCCGTACGTGCTGCGAGACCCCAACGGCCTGGCCAAATCTCTGGACCGCAGCCCGCGACGCTATTGGCGGTCCCGTCTGGTGCCGCTGTCGGAGGAGGCGCTGGCGCGCAAGGTGCAGGCCATTGCCGCTTACCGGAGCCAGATCGGTGTGCTGTTTGGCTCGGAGGAGCACATCCAGCCTGCCGTGGAGAGCTACGCGCGGCGAGCCGGCGGAGGGGCGGTCGCGGTGGAGCGTCTGTGGGAGTGCGCGGCCCGCAGCCCTGCGGCGTCGGGCCCCAGTTTGCAATCACAAGAGATTGCGGTATAATAGGGAGCGTCGCCGACAACTGAGAGCTTGCTCTCAGTTGTTGTGTTTAGGGCGGGCTAACAGCCCTTCACAGGATCGAACGACTCAACGAAGTTCCCGGTAGCCCACTCAGGGCGTGCCGGGCTTTGTTATGTAGAACCCCAGCCATGTCCAACGGTAAGACCAAGCCTATCTACATCACCGAAGAGGGCCTGCGCGCCCTTCAGCGAGAGCTGGAACACCTGCGCACGGTAGGCCGCGCCGAGATTGCCGCCCGCATCGGCGAGGCCAAGGCCGACGGCGACATCTCGGAGAACGCAGGCTACGACGAGGCCAAGAACCAGCAGGCCTTCCTGGAGGGCCGCATTCTGGAGCTGGAGCAGACCATCAGCCGAGCCGTGGTGATCAAGAACCACGACACGCCCGCAGACCTGGTGGAGATCGGCCGGTCGGTCACCATCCGAGAGGTGGGCTACGAGGAGACCGAGACCTACGTGATCGTGGGCTCGGCGGAAGCCAATCCCAGCAACGGCCGCATCTCCAACGAGTCACCCATGGGGCGCTCGCTGGTGGGACGTCGCGTGGGCGACCGGGTGAAGGTCCAGACCCCCGGCGGCGTGCTGGAGTTTGAGATCATCGCAGTGCAGTAGGCGTTTCCACCCTTTCCCCTGCTTCCGGGTTAATCTCCCCGCCAATTACCCTCCTGCGCTGGCACGCGACTCGTAGCGAGTCGCGTGTGTTTTGTCCGGAGGAGCCTCCACGGAGCCATTCATGAGCGAAGACCGCAGCCCCCTCGACCATGTGCGCCGGGCTAAGATCGAACAGCTGCGCGCGGCCGGCATTGATCCTTACCCACCTCGCCTGGACTTTCCCCGCACCCACACGACCGCAGAGGCCCTGGCCGAGTTTGAGGCGGCGGAGGCAGCCGCCGCAGGCGATCCCCCGACGACGCCCGAGGTGGTGGTGGTCGGCCGCATGATGAGCCGGCGCATCATGGGCAAGGTCGGCTTTGCCCACATCGAGGACGGCAGCGGCCGGCTGCAGATCTTCGCGCGCCAGGAGCTGCTCGGCCCCTTCCTCTACGACGAGCTGTTCAAGAAGCTGCTGGACCTGGGAGACTTCGTCCTGGCGCGTGGGCCCCTGGTGCGCACCCGCACCGGCGAAATCTCCTGCGAGGCGCGGCACATCCAGCTGCTGGCCAAGAGCCTGGAGCCGATGCCCGACAAGTGGCACGGTGTCAAGGATGTCGAGACGCGCTATCGTCGGCGCTACGTGGACCTCATGGTCAACCCGGAGGTGCGCCGGGTCTTCGAGACGCGTGCCCGCATGGTCCAGGCCATTCGCGAGTACCTGGACAGCAACGGCTTTCTGGAGGTGGAGACGCCGGTGCTGCAGCCCATCTACGGCGGCGCAGCGGCCCGCCCCTTCACCACCTACCACAACCAGCTCAAGCAGGAGCTCTACCTGCGCATCAGCTTCGAGCTCTACCTCAAGCGGCTGTTGGTGGGCGGCTACGAGCGGGTGTACGAGATCGGCCGCGACTTCCGCAACGAGGGCGTGAGCTTCAAGCACAACCCGGAGTTCACCCAGCTGGAGTGGTACGAAGCCTACACCGACTACCACGGCGTGATGAAGCGCGTGGAGGAGATGCTGGCCTATGTGGCCCAGCGTCTGACCGGCGGCACCCGGATCACCTACCAGGGCCAGGTGATTGACCTCGCACCGCCCTGGCGCCGCGTCACCCTGCGCGACGCTATCATCCAGTACGCCGGCATAGACTACGCCCAGTATCCCACGGCGGAGGCGCTGGCAGAGGCCATGCGCGCCCGAGGCCACCAGCCGGAGACCACCACCAACCGGGGCAAGCTGATCGACTCCCTGTTGGGGACTTATGTCGAGCCGAACCTGATCCAGCCCACCTTTGTGCTGGACTACCCCATCGAGATCAGCCCGCTGGCCAAGAAGAAGGCGGACGACCCCACCACGGTGGAGCGCTTCGAGTACTTCATCGCCGGCATGGAGATGGGCAACGCCTTCACCGAGCTGAACGATCCCCTGGACCAGCGCGCGCGCATGGAGTGGATGCAGGAGATCTACGGCGCCGGGGACGAGGAGCGACACCCGGTGGACGAGGACTACCTGCTGGCCATGAGCTACGGCATGCCCCCCAACGGCGGCTTCGGCACCGGCATAGACCGCCTGGCCATGCTCTTCACCGACAACACCACCATTCGCGACGTGCTCCTCTTCCCCCACCTGCGCAGCCTAGACCGCAAGGAGGACGAGGAGGCGTGACGGCCGGGGCCGGCCAGGGCCGGGTCCACAGCCGGCCTTTGACAGGCAACGCCGATGCGGATATAATAGCGGCAGATTGCGGGTGTAGCTCAGCGGTAGAGCTACGGCTTCCCAAGCCGTGAGTCGTGGGTTCGAATCCCATCACCCGCTCACTTCGTACAGTTCCCCGAAGGCTGGAGCTTTTCGGGGAACGACCTCCCGCTCCCCTCCCCCCTGTAGAGAGAACCGCCCTTAACCGGGCGGTTCTTTTTTTTTGCCCTCCTCGCCGGTGTGAGACTTTTGTCGCTGTGCGCAGAGCCTTGAGGAGGTATGGTGATCGCAGAGCTGCTTCGTTACCATGGTGCAGGAGCCCCTTTCGTGACCCTTCCCCTTCCCACTGTTGACGCCAAGCGGTGCACCGGCTGCGGCCGGTGTGTGGACCTGTGCCCCACGCAGGCTTTGGCGCAGGTGAACGGGAAGGCTGTGCTGGCCCATCCTGAGCGCTGTACCTACTGCACCGTGTGCGAGGACATTTGCCCTGAACACGCGATTGCGCTGCCCTTTCTTATTGTGCTCTGCGCTAGCAGCTGGGGCTCGACCCGTGATGGGCGACCAGGGAGACCAGGGATCGGCTGAGGGCGGCCGATCCAAGCAGAACAAACAGCGTCACTGCGACAGGCCGTTTTGTCACCCTTTCACCCCAAAATTTAAGGAGGTTCCCATGAAGCGGCTGATCCTTGTAAGCGTCGTTTTGCTTCTTTTGCTGTCGGCGCTGGCCGGCTGCGCCAGAAAGAAGGAACAAGCCACGCCGCTGCCCGCCGGCGCGCTGCCGGCCGACGCCATGGCCATCGCCCAGGAGCGCGGGCTGACGCCCGACGACATCGCCGCGGCCCTCAAGACCTACATGCCCAGCGGCAAGTGGGACGAGTACTACCTCTTCAGCTCGGGTGGCCACTCCGGCAACCTAATCGTCATCGGCGTGCCGTCCATGCGCATCCTTAAGAACATCGCCGTGTTCACGCCGGAGGCCTGGCAGGGCTACGGCTACGGCGACAAGGCCACCGAGGAGATCCTAGACGCGGGGAACGTCGGCGACGTCAAGATCCGCATGGGCGACTCGCACCACCCGGCCCTGAGCGAGACCAACGGCGACTACGACGGCCAATGGGTCTTCATCAACGACAAGGCCAACGCCCGCGTGGCGGTGATTGACTTGCGCGACTTCCGCACCAAGCAAATCGTGAAGGACCCCAACATCATCAGCAACCACGGCTCCACCTTCGTCACCCCTAACACCGAGTATGTCATCCAAGGCACCCAGTACGCTACGCCTCTGGGCTGGGACTACGCGCCCCTCAGCGAGTACAAGGAGAAGTATCGCGGGGTGATCACCCTCTGGAAGTTCGATCGCGAGAAAGGGCGAATCGTTCCCGAGGAGTCCTTTAGCATCGAGGTGCCCCCCTATTGGCAGGACCTGTGCGATGCGGGCAAGCTGGCCAGCGACGGCTGGGCCTTCTGCAACTCCTTCAACACCGAGCTCTTCACCGGCGGCAACATGCAGGGCAACCCCCAGTTCGAATCCGGCGTCAGCCAGCGCGACATGGACTACCTGCACATCTTCAACTGGCGCAAGGCAGCCGAGGTGGTGGCGGCCGGCAAGTACGAGGTCATCAACGGCATGCGGGTGATCCGCCTGCCCACAGCCGCCGCCGAAGGCATCCTCTTCTTCGCGCCGGAGCCCAAGAGCCCTCACGGCGTAGACGTCACTCCCGACGGCCAGTATGTCGTGGTGTCCGGCAAGCTGGACCCGCACGTCACGGTCTACTCCATGGCCAAGATCGAGAAGGCCATCGCTGACCGCAACTGGACCCTTGACGACTACGGCGTCCCCGTGCTCAACTACGACGCCGTGATGCATGTGCAGGTGGAGCTGGGCCTTGGTCCACTGCACACCCAGTTCGACGGCCAGGGCTACGCTTATACCAGCCTGTTCCTGGACAGCGCAATCGCCCGGTGGAAGCTGGGAGGCGACGACCCGGCCGCTTGGACCCTGGTGGAGAAGACACCGGTGCACTACAACGTGGGTCACATCGCCGCGGCGGAGGGCGACACAGTCAACCCAGATGGCAAGTACCTGGTGGCTCTGAACAAGTGGGCGGTGGACCGCTTCCTGCCCGTGGGTCCGCTGCTGCCCCAGAACTTGCAGCTACTGGACATCAGTGGGTCGCCTGTCAAACTGATCTACGACATGCCGATGGGCATCGGCGAGCCCCACTACGCCCAGATGATCAAGGCCGACAAGCTCAAGCCCCTGAACGTCTACCCGCAGGTCGGGTGGGACGCCATCGAGTGGAAGCCGTCCCCCTACGCCACCAAGAAGGGCGAGGAGCGCATCGAGCGCAACGGCAACCACGTGACCATTTACAGCACCTCCATCCGCTCGCACATCACTCCGGACCGGGTGGAGCTGAAGAAGGGTGACCACGTCACCTGGCACATCACCAATGTGGAGACGGCCCACGACGCGGTGCATGGCTTCCAGCTCGGCGGCCAGAACATCAGCCTGAGCATCGAGCCAGGGGCTACGGTGACCTTCGAGTTCGTGGCCAGCCAGGACGGCACCTATGCCTACTACTGCACCGAGTTCTGCTCGGCGCTGCACCTGGAGATGATGGGCTACATGCTGGTGGAGCCATAAGGACGTAAAGCGTAGCTCGTAAGGCGTAACTCGTAACACGTCACTCGTAATGGGCTATCGTAAGGTGCGTCTGGCAGCTCTTGGCCGCGCGCGGTGACAAGCCACGGGTCACGTTGTTACGGGTTACGCCGTTACGGGCTGAGGAAAGCTGCCATGGCTAACATCGAAAAGCTTATCGGCCCGCGCGTGCCGCCCGAAGAGCTGCGGGCGCATCGCGGCCGCTATCTGATCCCGACAGCGCTCTTTCTCTTGGCAGCCCTGCTGCTGTTGATCTCGGTGTTCTTGCCCTACTGGCAGATGACGCTCTATGCGCCGCAGTATCCCAAGGGGTTAACGGTTCAGGCCTACCTGAACCACCTGGAAGGCGACGTGAGCGAGATTGACGGCCTGAACCACTACATCGGCATGCGGCCGCTGAACGAGGCCGCCACCTTCGAGAAGTCCATCTCCATCATCGGCGTCGCTGTGCTGGCCCTGCTGGTGTTGGCTGCCGTCTTCGTGCACAACCGCTGGGCTGCTTTGCTGGCCCTGCCGGCCCTGCTCTTCCCGGTGATCTTCCTGGCCGACCTGCAGTACTGGCTGGCTAACTTCGGCCAGAACTTGGACCCCACGGCGCCCCTGAGCAGCAGCGTCAAGCCCTTCGTGCCCAAGGTGCTGGGCGTGGGCGTCGTTGCTCAATTCAAGACGATCGCTCGGCCTGGCCCTGGCCTGTGGCTGGCCATCGCCGCGTCGGCGCTGGTCCTGGTCGGCCTCTACTTCCACCGCCGCGCGTACAAGCCGCTGGTGGATGCGCAGAAGGGATGAGGGGGGCGTGGAGGAGCTCGAAGGAACTCAGAGGAACTCTCTGGACCCAACCTTCGCCCTCGGCCGTCGCCCGCCATTGACCATTAACCATTGGCCATTGACCATTGCCCATCGCCCATCGCCCATTGACCATTGGCCATTGGCCATTGACCATTGGCCATTGACCATTGACCATTTCCCATTGACCATTGACCATTGACCATTTCCCATTGACCATTGACCATTTCCCATTGACCATTGACCATTGGCCATTGACCATTGCCCGTCCATGTTCCGTCTCCTTCTCCTCGCCGTCCTCCTCCTGGCGCCGCCGGCCAGCGCGGCAACTGCGCCGGGTGAGCCCTTCGACTTGGCGGCTGCGCTGGCCGCAGCACGGCCGGGCGACACCATCGTCCTGCCGCCGGGCGTGTATGCCGGGCCCGTGGTGATCGAGACCCCCGGCCTCACGCTGGAGGGCCAGCCGGGTGCGGTGATAGACGGCGGCGGCATCGGCGACGTGCTGACCATCAGGGCGCCCGACGTGACCTTGCGCGGGCTGACCATCCGCCACAGCGGCGACTCGTTGGATCGCGAGCACGCAGGTATCACCGGCTTCGGCCCACGCCTGCGGGTCGAGAACAACCGGCTCGAAGACGTGCTTTTCGGCATCTACCTCAAGGAAGCGCCGGGCAGCGTCGTGCGTGGCAACCAGGTGAGCGGCATGGACCTGCCGCTGGGCCGGCGGGGCGACGGCATCCGTATTTGGCAAAGCCCCGGCACCACGGTGGAAGGCAACCATGTCTACGACACCCGCGACGTGGTCATGTGGTTCTCCCACCAAGGTATCCTGCGACACAACGTGGTGGAGCGCGGCCGCTACGGATTGCACTTCATGTTCAGCGACGACCAGGTCCTGGAAGACAACATCCTGCGCAGCAACTCGGTGGGCGTGTACCTCATGTACAGCCGCGGCCTGAGCGCCCGGCGCAACCTGATGGTGGACAACGGCGGCCCCAGCGGCTACGGCCTGGCGCTGAAGGACGTGGACGACGTGATCGCCGAGGGCAACCGCATGGTCAACAACCGCATCGGCATCTATGTGGACAACTCCCCCCGAGAGTCCGATGCGTTCGTCGAGTTTCGGGACAATCTGGTCGCGTACAACGAGATCGGCGTCGAGATGTTGCCCCTGGTGCGGCGCAACACCTTCACCAACAACATCTTCCTGGAGAACCGGGAACAGGTGCGCATCGCGGGCGGCGGCGAGCTGCAGGGCAACCACTGGTCGCAGGACGGCTGGGGCAACTACTGGAGCGACTACGCCGGCTTCGACGCCGATGGCGATGGGGTGGGAGACATTCCCTACCGCAACGTCAGCCTGTACGAGGACCTGATGCAGAAG
>JANWYQ010000150.1 GCA_025055015.1 Caldilineales bacterium | reverse complement strand
AACCGGCGCGGCGGCCGGCGCCGCAACGGCAGCCGGCATCGGTTCGGCCGCGCCTTCGCCCAACCCGGCGGCCACGATGGCCGCCAGCGCAGCGGCCGCTTCGTCTTCGTCTTCGCCCTCGATAAAAAGGCTGATCTGTTGGCCGCGCTCGACCCCCAGGGTGAGGACGGAGATCAGGCTCTTGCCGTTGGCTCGCTTATCGCCGTGCTGCACCCGGATGTCGGCCTTGAACTGCTTGGCCGTGTTGACGAAGACCTTGGCCGGCCGGGCGTGGAGGCCGGTGGCGTTGTGGATGATCAGATGAAGCTGTTTCATGCCGGGTCTCTCCTGCTGCGGAGGGGCCGCCGAAACACTGGTCTACCTGGCCAGCCCGCTCAGTGCTCAACAGCGCGCTCACGAGCCAGATAGGACAGGATGAGCGACGGATCGTCCGTCGTGATCAGCTGTTGAGTGATGGCCTCGTCCTCCACGACTTCGGCCAGGTTGGCCAGCACGCCGACGTGTTCATCGGCCGTGGCGGCGATGCCGATGATGAGGTAGGCCCGCTCGCCGTCCTCCCACTCCACCCCTTCGGGCACCTGCAACACCGAAACCCCGGTGCGCAGGATGTAGGGACGATCGTCGTTCTGCCCGTGAGGGATGGCCACGCCGTTGCCCAGGTAGGTGGACATGATGGCCTCGCGGGCCAACATGCCCTCGATGTAGGGCGGCTCGACGCAGCCCCCCCGCACCAGCAGCTCGCCGGCCTGGCGGATGGCGTCGGTCTTGTCGGCGGCCGTAGCCTGGAGGCGGATGCGGTCCAGGGTGAGGATGTCCATGACCCTACTCCTTCACGCCGACGATCTCGCCGCCGCTCACAAAAGCCTGGACGATCTGGTCGAAGACGGGGTCGTTGAAGAAGTGGTTGAAGGCGACGACAACGGCATCGGGCGCGGCCTTGCGGGCCACCTGGACCAGACCCTTGTGCACGACCACAACCTGCGCGTCCTTGGGGATGGCACGGGCTGGCTTGTGGACGACGGTCACGTTGGCAACCTTGGCCTGCTGCAGCTTCTTCTTGAGCGCGTTGACACTCATCAGGCTGGAACCCATCCCGGCTTCGCAGGCAAAGACGATGGTGTTCACTTGAGAGGTAGGAATAGACTCAGGCATAGTGTTCCTCCTGTGGGTAGGACTGGCAGTCCTGGCGGACTGCCAGTCCTAGACGTAGATCAGTGGGAGATCACGCGGTTTCCTCGACACCCTGTACAGGCCGCACCCGCAGCAGGAAGGCACCTACCAGGAAGCTGACCAGCGCGCCCAGGAAGACGCCCGTCAACACAGCGAAGTGACCACCGCGCGGGATGACTGCCAGATAGGCGAAGATGGAGCCGGGAGAAGGCGTCGCGACCAGGCCGGCGCCGCTGATCGAGAACCAGAAGTCGGCCACAAACCCGCCGGCAATCATAGCCAGGATCATGATGGGGTGGGCCAGCACATAGGGGAAGTAGACCTCATGGATGCCGCCCAGGAAGTGAACGACCATGGCGCCAGGGGCCGACTCCTTCAGCAAGCCGCGGCCGGCAACGTAGTAAGCCATCAACAGGCCGAGGCCGGGGCCGGGGTTGGTCTCCAGCAGGAACATGATGGACTTGCCCTGCTCCTGTACCTGCGCCACACCCAGCGGTGCCAGGATGCCGTGGTTGATGGCGTTGTTCAGGAAGAGCACCTTAGCCGGCTCGATGAAGATAGCGGCCAGAGCAATGAGGCGCCGGTCCACCAGGAACTGCACGCCGGCAGCCATCACCCGATTGAGGGCCTCCACCAGGGGGCCGATGGCCAGGTAGCCCGCCAGCACCAGCACGATGGCCAGCAGCCCGGCGCTGAAGTTGTTGACCAGCATCTCGAAGCCCACCGGCACCCGATGGCTGATCCGTTCGTCGAGCTTCTTGACCAGCCAGCCGCCCAAGGGGCCCATGATCATGGCGCCCAGGAACATGGGCACGCCGGCGCCGACCACCACACCCATGGTGGCCGTGGCGCCCACGACGCCGCCGCGCTGGCCGTAGACCAGGGAGCCGCCGGTGTAGCCGATGAGCACGGGCAACAGATAGGTGATCATCGGGCCCACCAGCTTGGCCAGGTTCTCGTTGGGGAGCCAGCCCGTGGGAATGAACAGCGCCGTGATCAGGCCCCAGGCGATGATGGCCGAGATGTTGGGGATGACCATCCCGGCCATGAAACCACCGATTTGCTGTAGACGTTCACGCATGCTTGGACCTCCGGAAAAGTGACGATGAGAGGAAATGGGCGACGGTGCGACACTTTTGCCGGTTACCTTGGCCAGAGGCAATCGGCGGAGAGGCCGCGCTCTCCTATCGTCAGTAACGGCCGGCGTTACTTGTGACTGCGAGTCTGCAACCAGTAGGTGATGCGCTGCACATCCTCTGTCGGCAGCGACGGATGGACCTGGATCACCTGGTGTTCGCCCACCAGATGTTCAGGCAGAGGCAACGTGGTAATCACTAGGTCCGCGCTCTCCATGTCGTGGGCGGTTAGCTGGCGCAAGGATCGCACAACAAGAGTACCCATGTGCGGAAAGCGGGCCTTCAGCCGCGCCACCAAGAGCTGTGCCGTGGCCATGCCGCTGGGACAGACCACCAAGATCTGCTGCACCGCAGCTGGCCGCTCTCGGATCAGCGCGGCCTCTAGCAGCATGGCGATGTTCTCCACCTCATCCATGGGGATCATGACTCCCGTGCGGCTGTGGACCTCCAAGGCCAGCTCGTAGGCTAAACGATGCTGGTGGGCAGGCACGTGGCGCGGCCCCTCGGCTGGCGCCATCGGCGGGAACCACAGGTCGAACACCCGCCGATAGTAGGCCGGCACCAGGTGAAGCAACAGGCCATCGCGAAGGGTGGCGTCATGGGCCAGGTTGGCCAGCCCAAAGGCGCCGGCGATCCGCTGCATCAGATGCTGCGTGATCTCCTCAAAAGAGGTCTGGCTCTCGAGATCGCCCGGCCATCGCTCGGTGCGAGGGGTGGCCAGGACGTACATGGTCAGGTAGGCGGTCTCCTCATCCCGCCACTCGCTGGCCAGCGTCCAGGCAAGGCGCCTTCCCACCTTCTCGACCCCGGGCCACAGGGCCACGGACCGCAAACGCTCCGTCACGTCGGTCGGCAGGGCCACCGGGTGTCGTGTGGCTAACCGGTACCCTTGAACGGCCAGCACCAGCGCCAGGAAGAGCGCGCCGTCATCGCTAAAGCGGCCGCCTAAGCTAGCCTCTAGCTCAGCCACATAGCGCAGCGCCGATCGGGGGTTACAGCGCTGCACCAGGTTTTGTGCCATCGCCACCATGGGCGGCGCCGTGGGATCGGCGCTCAAGCCAAAGTAGAGCCCTTCCTGGTGGTTCACTCTCACCACGGGATTAGGCCAAGGCAAGTGACCCCACAACCAGGCAGCGAGCGCCTGGCGTCGCCGCGTCTCTGCACCCTCCACCGAGAAGCCATAGTTGCGCCGCCGATCCAAGCGCAGCTGATGGGTGCGCAGCCACGCCTCCACGGCGTCCAAGTCTGCCAGCACCGTGGACCGGGAGACCCCCGTGATCTGCTGAAGCTGGTGCAGGATGTACGGCTCGGCAGCCGCTGTGAGAAGGAGGGCCAGCAGTTGTTGTCGCTGCTCGGCGGTGTGCACGTAGCGCAAGGGGAAGTTTAGCCCAAGCTCGTTGTTCAGAGCATGCCGCTGTTCTGTCGTCGCCTCGACCGTGATCCCGACACCCGGCCGGGTGATCAAACCACAGCCCCGCTCGGCCAGCCAGGGAACGAGCTGCTTCAGACAGTAGCTCACCTGGCGAGGGGTTAGGTCTAACTCCGCAGCCAGCTCAGCTGTGCTGACCGGCCGCTGGGCGCCGAGGAGAAAGCGCAGCACTGCGCGTTGCCGACTAGATAAGTCTTCCATGCTTCAACAAGGATGGGCCATGGACGATGAATGGGCTTCACTGGTAAACGGACAACACTGCCCCCATTATAAGGAGGAAGGCCGGAAAAACCGATCAAGTACATCTTAATTCTCCTCCGGTAGTTTTGACAAAACCATATTTGCGTCCGCCGGGTTGCACTTTTTGCGACACCACGCCACGGACTCGCCGCCTGTGCTGCGTCGGCAGTCCGAGCTCGCCGGACAAGATCGAGTTGCCACGCCGTCTGGCTTGCGCTAAAATAGGCGGCAGCGCGCAGCCCATCCCTCAGCCGCCGCCAGCGACCAGGCACCCACCGATGAAAAAGGGCTCTCGAACCAGCGCCTTCGGCACCACCTCGCGCATCAGCCACGACTCCTCGCCCTACTACCGCTCTCGCCTCTACGCCGGCCTGGCCGATGGACGCGCCTCCGCGCCGGTCCCCGACAACCCCTTCCCACCCCAGTGCGCCAACACCATCCGCCTGGGCAGCGCCGAGCGCATGGCGGAGCTTCCCGATCACTCGGTGCACCTGATGGTCACCTCGCCCCCCTACAACGTGACCAAGGAGTACGACCAGGACATGACCTTGGCAGAGTACCTGGATCTGCTCCGCCGCGTGTTCGCCGAGACCTATCGCGTGCTGGTGCACGGAGGCCGGGCGTGCGTCAACGTCGCCAACCTGGGCCGCAAGCCATACATTCCCCTCTCCGACCTGGTCTCCCAGATGATGCTGGAGCTCGGCTACCTGATGCGCGGGGAGATCATCTGGCACAAAGGCGCCGGCGCCGGCGTCTCCATGGCCTGGGGAAGCTGGCAGTCGGCTGCCAACCCCGTGCTGCGAGACACCCACGAGTACATCCTGGTCTTCTCCAAGGGCTCCTTTAGCCGCAAACGCCCGCCCGGCAAGAGGAACACCATCACCCGGGACCAGTTCATGGAGTGGACCAAGTCGGTGTGGACCTTCAACCCCGAGTCGGCCCAGAAGGTGGGCCACCCGGCGCCTTTCCCCGTGGAGCTGCCCTACCGCCTGATCCAGCTCTACACCTACAGCGACGACGTCGTGCTAGACCCCTTCATGGGCAGCGGCTCCACGGCCATCGCAGCCCTGGAGTCCGGTCGCCAATACGTGGGCTACGAGGTCAACCCGGACTACGTGCGGCTGGCTGAGGAGCGCATTGCGGCCTTTCGGCGTCGCACCGAAGCAGCGGGCGCGGCCGAGGCCCGCCTCGATTGACCTTTCGCGGCGCCGGTGCTACAATCTCTGCTGTTCCTGCCCGTCCTCTTTCCCCTCCGCTGCGCCTCCCCTGCTCAGCGGCGACTTGAACCCGCAGGAGACCGGTCCCCATGAACGTCGTAGCCATGATCATGGCCGGCGGCGCAGGCACCCGCCTCACGGTGCTGTCCGAACGTCGCGCCAAGCCGTCGGTGCCCTTCGCCGGCAAATACCGCATCATTGACTTCACCCTCTCCAACTGCGTGAACTCCGGCATCTACAACGTGGCCGTCCTCACCCAGTACCGTCCTCACTCCCTCAACGAGCACATCGGCATCGGCCGGCCGTGGGACCTAGACCGGGCCACCGGCGGCGTGCGCCTGCTGCAGCCCTACCAGACCGGCGGCGGCACCCAGGTCTGGTACCGCGGCACCGCCGACGCCGTGCTCCAAAACCTGGACTACGTCCACGAGCTGCGGGCCGACCGGGTGCTGGTGTTGGGCGGCGACCACATCTACAAGATGGACTACGCCAAGATGCTGCGCTTCCACAACGAGAAGCGGGCCGACCTGACCGTGGCCGTCATGGAGGTGCCCCTGGAGGAGACCGACCGCTTCGGCATCATGACCGTGGACGCCGACAGCCGCATCACGGCGTTCTACGAGAAGCCCAAGGAGCGGGACAAGGGCACCCTGGCTTCCATGGGCATCTACGTGTTCAACGCCGACGTGCTGGAACAACGGCTAAAGCGGGGGGCCGAGCAACACCCCGACCTGGACTTCGGCAAGCACGTCATCCCCGACATGATCGCCGACAGCCGCGCCTTCGCCTATCGCTTCGACGGCTACTGGGTGGACGTGGGCACCATCGAGAGCTACTGGCAAACCAGCATGGAGCTGCTGGACCCCAACGCGCCGCTGAAGCTCTACGACAGCTCGTGGCCGATCCTCACCCGCAGCCAGGAGCGGCCGCCGGTGAAGCTGGGACCTCAGGCGCGGGTGGTGCGCAGCCTGCTCTGTAACGGCTGCGTAGTGCGCGGCCATGTGGAGGAGTCGGTGCTCTCCCCCGGCGTGTACGTCTCCCCCGGCGCAGTGGTGCGCAAGTCGGTGGTGATGAACGACACCTGGATCGGTCCAGGCGCGGTCCTGGACCGGGTGGTGGTGGACAAGCAGGTGGTGATCGGCTCCGGCGCCCTCATCGGCTTCGGCGACGACCTGCACACCCCCAACAAGCGGCAGCCCGACAAGCTCTACGCCGGCATCAGCGTGATCGGCAAGGGCGCCCACCTGCCGCCCAACCTGCGCCTGGGCCGCAACGTGCTGGTGAACGCCGGCGTGGACGAGGGGGACTTCGCGCCCTTCGGCGACCACGTGCCCAGCGGCGAGACGGTGTGAGGAGGTGCCCCCATGCGCGTGTTAGCCATGATCCTGGCCGGCGGCGCCAACCCGGCGTTGAGCGTGTTGACCGCGGAGCGGGCCGAGCCGGCCATCCCCTTCGGCGGCAAGTATCGCCTGATTGACTTCACCCTGTCCAACTGCGTCAACTCCGGCATCTTCCACGTCGGCGTGCTCACCCAGTACAAGCCCCGCTCGCTGAACGACCACATCGGCGTGGGCAAGCCGTGGGACCTGGACCGCGCGGTGGGCGGCGTCAGCCTGCTGCAGCCGTACATCAGCACGCCGGGCGAGACGGGAGCCTGGCAGCGGGGCACCGCCGACGCGCTGCGCTTTAACCTGGACTTCATCGCCGAGGCGCGCGCAGACACCGTGCTGATCCTGGCCGGCGACCACATCTACAAGATGGACTATCGGCCGCTGCTGCGCTTCCACGAGGAACGGGACGCAGACTGCACCATCGCCGTGCGCGCGGTCAGCCCCCACGAGACCTATCGCTTCGGCATGGTGGCCGCGGACAGCACCGGTCGCGTCATCCGCTTCGAGGAGAAGCCCCGGCGCACCACCAGCCGGCTGGCCTCCATGGGCATCTACGCCTTTAAACACCCGGTGCTGGTGGAGTGGCTGACCGGCCCAGGCGCTACCGCCGTGGACTTCGGCCGCGACGTGCTGCCGGGGATGTTGGCCGCCGAGCGACGGCTCTACGCCTACACCTTCGACGGCTACTGGATGGACGCCGGCACGGTCCAGGCCTACTGGGAGGCCAACATGGCCCTGCTGGCCGAGACGCCGGCCTTGGACCTGTACGACCCCGAATGGGTCATCCACACCCGCAGCGAACAGCTTCCACCCGCCTTCATTGGCCCCGAGGCGCAGACCGACGGCAGCTTGCTGTGCGACGGCTGCCAGGTCTACGGCCGCGTCGAGCGCTCCATCATTGGCCCCGGCGCTGTCGTCGAGGCGGAGGCCCACGTCAGCGACTCCATCGTGATGAACGGCGCCGTGATCGGCCGCGGGGCGGTGGTGGACCGCGCCATATTGGACAAGCGGGCCGTGATCGGTGCAGGCGCGTGCGTGGGTTGGGGCGAGGACAACACGCCCAACCGCGCCATGCCCAACAACCTGAACACCGGCATCACTCTAGTGGGCAAGCGCGCCCGCATCCCGGATGGCATCCGCATCGGCCGCAACGTGGTGATCCGCCCCGGCGTCACCCCCAGCGCGTTCACGGGCGACGAAGTCAGAAGCGGCGAGACGATTTGAGCGGCGCGCGGCAAGGGGTGATCGGCCATCAGGCTACGCAGAGCTTCAACGCCTGCGGACGGATGTTGAGCTAGGAGCTTTCTCGGCGTGAACTGTCCCACCTGCGATCAAACCATCGAAGTCGGCGTGGACCTGTGCCCCCGTTGCGGGCAGGCGCTGTGCCCGGCGTGCGGCGCAGCGGTGGACGAGTATGCCACGGCCTGTCCCCAGTGCGGCGTGGAGTTCGACCTCTTCTGCCCCCGCTGCGACGCGCAGATCACCTTGGACGCCGAGGTGTGTCCCTCTTGCGGCCTGCGCTTCGTCTTCCCCTGCCCCCACTGCGGCGCGGAGGTGGAGCTGGGCAACGACCAGTGCGACCAGTGCGGCGGCGACCTGTGCCCGGAGTGCGGGGCCGCCCTGGAGCCGGACGACTTGGTGTGTCCGAGCTGCGGCGCGCGGTTTGGGCTCGTCTGCCCCCGGTGCTCCGCGCAGGTGGACCTGGAGGACGAGGTATGCCCTGCGTGCGGCGCTGCGCTGGAGCCACTGGACCTGGCGCCAGCGGCTGCGGCCGCAACGCTGACGCCGCCGGCTGCGGCTGCGGCGGCCACAGCCGGCGCGGTCGTGGTGCTGCCGGCGACCCAGGTGGTCGCCTGCCCGCGCTGCGGCAGCGAGGTGGCCGTAGAGGACGGCGTCTGCCCCATGTGCGCGCAGCTTATCTGCCCGCGCTGTGGCGCGGCCGTGGCCGACGAGGCAGAGACCTGCCCGGCCTGCGGCTTGGCCCTGACCTTCTCCTGCCCGGCCTGCGGCTTCCTGCTCATGGCCTCGGCTACCACCTGCCCCGACTGCGGCCGCAGCTTCATGCGCGTGTGCCCCGGTTGCCAGCAGCGGATCTTCGGTCCGGCCCTGCGGTGCGACCACTGCGGCCGCGACCTGCACCTGGAGGGACGGCTGGTGGCCACCTTCACCGACGTGGCGGGCGTGCTGCAGATGACCGTCTGCCCGGCGTGCAGCGCCAAGTTCCCCCGCAGCGTGGGCGTCTGTCCGGAGTGTCGGCTGCGCCTGTGCACCCAGTGCGGCCTGGCCCTGGACCGGGAGGAGGCCTTTTGCCCCCGCTGTGGCGCCCAGGGACCGGCGCTGCCCACCTTTGCCTGCCCCGTGTGCGGCGCTGCGCTGGAGGTAGGCGCCGACGAGTGCACTGCCTGCGGCGCAACCCTCTGCCCGGAGTGCGGCGGCGCGCTGTCGGCGGACGCAACCGAGTGCTTCCGCTGCGGCGCTCAGCTGGGCTTCTACTGCCCCGAGTGCGGCCAAGAAGTGGACGAGGGAGACACGGTGTGCCCCCGCTGCGGGGTGGAGTTCGAGGTGGCGTGAGGGAGCTGTGACGGCAACTGCCGAGCGGTGGACGGTAGACGCCGGCTGGCTTGGAACGATGGGGTGATCGAGGGAGGGCGAACCAGGGGGCGGGCTCGGGCTCAGAGGGCAGGGGAGGTTGCGGCGCGCCGGCACAGGTCTATCACCAGCAGCTCTAGAGCCAGGTCGTCGGGAAGCTGGCCGGTCTTGATAGCCACGTCGGTGGCCAGCAGGCGATCGTAGACGGCCTCCAGATCAGCCACGCGCCACTGACGGCTCTGTTGCATGGCCTTCTGGGTGGGATAGGGATGGAGGCCGAGGGCCTCTGCGATGGCGTCCTTGCCCATGCCCTGGGCTGCCAGCTCGCCCACCTGGAGGAGGATGCGGAACTGGCGCACGATCATGCTCAAGAGGTAGAGGGGAGCTGCACCCCCCTGCTGCAGCTGCCGCAGCAGGCGCAGCGCGGTCGGGCCGTCGCGGCGACCGATGGCGTCCACCAGCTCGAAGACATTGGCCTCCTGGGTGTAGGGGGTCAGCAGGCGCACGTCCCGCTGGGTGATGGCGCCCTGGCCGCCGCGATAGGCTATCAGCTTCTCCAGCTCATTGTCCAACAGCCGCAGGTTGCGGCCCACGTAGGTGGCCAGCTCCTGCGCCGCGGCCCGCTCGATGCTTGCGCCCTTTCGCTGCGCCCGTTGCACGATCCACGCAGGCAGCTCGGCCTGAGGCGGCGCATCGCACAGCACCACCTGGGCGCGGCCCTGGCGAGCCAGCTCCTCCACCCGCTTCAGCACCGGGTTGGCGCGGGGCAGGATTGCGTTTTCCACCAGGGCCAGGTCGGTGGTCTCGGGCAGCTGAGGCAAGTAGGCCAGCAGGGCCGCTCGGTCTCGGCCTGTCGCGGTGCTGTCACCCGTGGCCTCCTCCTCGGCCGCTTCGACCTCCTCCTCCCCCTTTCCCCGGCGGCTCAGCCGGCCGATCAGCCCCTCCACGATCACCAGGCGGCGAGGGGTGAGAAAGGGAAGCGCGTCGCAGGCGTGGACGATCTCCGAGAGGGAGACCTTGCGGCCGTCGAACCAGGTGGTGCTGAGCTCCGCCAGCTCCGCAGGGCCCAGCGCGTTGCGCAGCGGGGCCAGCGCCTCGCTGCGCAACAGCTCGTCGGGGCCGTGGATCAGGTAGATCACTGCGCTGCCTCGGCGGTCTCCTCGACGCGCACGAAGTGCACCTTCAAGCGGCCCAATTGCCAGCGGCTGATGGCGCCCAGGCGCAGGTTGCCGGCGTCGGCCGAGGTGGTGACGTGGCGCTGGAGGGCCATGCCCAGCGGCCGGCCGACCACCAGCGCCAGCACGCTGGACAACACCACCACCGGGAACTGGTCCAACCAGCTGAGACGATGACGTTGGCCCACCGCAGCGGTAAGCAGGGCCGCAGCGCCGCTGAGAGCGCCCATGGTGACCAGGTTGGTGCCGCAGTTGGGGTGGATGGCCAGGTGGGCGTCGCCTTGCTGCAGCCGCGCCAGCGCCGTCTGCGCGGCCTGCGCCAGGGCGTCCGTGTCCACGTCGCCGTAGACGAAGAACCCGCGATGGTTGCTGCGGCCGGCCACCAGGGCTAGATGGCGGTGTCGCTGCATCAGCAGGGTGATGGTGGCGTGTTCCAGCCCGTGGTTCTGGCGCACGCGACGCACCAGGTGGCGAAGGTAGTGGCTCATACCGCTCCTGTCTGCCGCCCTTCGGCCGGCGGCCTAGGCCCAGACCACCAGGCCCATCTCGTGAGGGTTCAGCATCGCCGGGTGGTTCGGCCGCACCCGCACGCCGTACACCAGCGCGCCGGTAGCGCGCGGCACGAAGCTCCCTTCGTAGCGGAAGACGCCGGTGTCGTCCCGGCCCACGAGACGCATGAGCACCGACTGCGGCCGCGCCGGCTGTCCGCCGATGTCCTCCCCTGCCACGATCTCTACGGCCACGTCGTCGGGCGTGAGGCTGCCGAGGGACACCCACGCCGTGATGTGGGCGCTGTCGCCGATGGTCAGCTGCGCCTCGTCCGGCCCCACGGCGCGGACGCGCACCTGCGACCACCCCCGTCGCACCCGTCGGCGCCAAGCGGCCAGCTCTCGGGCTAGGGCGAAGCCGTCGCTGCGGAAGCGCATGCACGTTCTGGCCGTGGGCATGTACATCCGGGTGGTGTACTCCTGCACCATGCGGGCCGTGCTGAAGTCCCACAGGGTGGAGCGCATGGCCTCCTTGGCCACCTGGACCCAGCCGTGCGGGATGCCGTCCTCGCCGCGGTCGTAGTAGAGGGGGATGATCTCGTTCTCCAGCAGCCGGTAAAGCGAGCGAGCGTCGGCCTCGTCCTGGGTTTGCTCGTCCATGTAGTTGCGCGCCTCGCCGATGGCCCAGCCGTTGCGGCCGTTGTACCCCTCGACCCACCAGCCGTCCAGCACGCTGCAGTTGGGGATGCCGTTCATGGCCGCTTTCTGGCCGCTGGTGCCGCTGGCCTCGCGCGGGCGCCGGGGGTTGTTCAGCCACAGGTCTACCCCTTGCACCAGGTAGCGCGCCACTGCCATGTCGTAGTCCTCGATGAACCCCACCTTGTCCCAGAACTCCGGCGAGCGGGCGATGGCGACGATCTGCTGGATGTAGGCCTTGCCGGCGTCGTCGGCCGGATGGGCTTTGCCGGAGAAGAGCATGCGCACCGGCCGCTGCGGGTCGTGCACGATGCGCCGAATGCGCTCCAGGTCACGGAAGATCAAGGTCGCGCGCTTGTAGGTGGCGAAGCGCCGAGCAAAGCCGATGAGCAGCTCATCGCTGCTGAACAGGCGCTCGATCTCGTCCAGCACCTCCGGCGACTCGCCGTGGCGCAGCGCGCGCGCCCGAGCCCGACGGCGCACGAACTGCACCAACCGCTCCTTGGCGGCGCGCGTGGCGGCCCAGAACTCCTCGTCGGGAATTTGGTAGATGCGGTCCAGCACGGCCGGCTCATGGCAGCGCTCCAGCCAATCGGCGCCCAGGTGTCGGTCCAAGAGCGCCTGCATCTCCGGCGAGAGCCAGGTCAGGGTGTGCACGCCGTTGGTGATGTGGGTGATGGGCACCTCGTCGGTGGGCGTGTCCGGCCACAGCCAGCGCCACATATCGCGGGAGACCTCGCCGTGCAGCGCGGCCACGCCGTTGATCATGCCCGCGCAGCGAATGGCCAGCACCGTCATGGAGAAGCCGGGGCCCCAGGGCTGGTCGTGCCGGGCCAGGTTGAGGAAGGTTTCCCGATCCAACCCCAGCTTGGGCCAGAAGTGGCCGAAGAAGCGGTCCATCTGGTCCCAGCTGAACACGTCGTGGCCGGCCGGCACGGGCGTGTGGGTGGTGAAGATGCTGCTGGCCCGCACCACCTCCAGGGCTTCGTCGAAGGTCAGCCCCTCGTGCTGCACCAGCTCCCGCAGGCGTTCCAAGCCCAGGAAGGCCGAGTGGCCCTCGTTCATGTGCCAGACGCACGGGTTCAGCCCCAGCGCGCGCACAGCCCGCACCCCGCCGATGCCCAGGACGAACTCCTGGCTGATGCGCAGCTCCTGGTCGCCGCCGTACAGCCGGGCGCTCAGCTCCCGGTCCTGGGGCGCGTTCTGGGGCACGTCCGTGTCCATCAGGTAGAGGGGAATGCGCCCCACCTGGATCTTCCACACCTTGGCGTACACGTCGCGGCCCGGCAGCTCGCACTTGATCAGCACCTCACGGCCATCAGGGCCCACGGCGGGCACCGCCGGCACCTCGGAGAAACTCAGCTTCTTGTACAGCGCCTGTTGCCAGCCGTCCTGGGGGATGTGCTGGGTGAAGTAGCCCTGGGGATAGAGGAAGCCCACGCCCACGAAGGGCAGGCCCAGGTCGCTGGCCGTCTTGCAGTGGTCGCCGGACAGGATGCCCAGGCCGCCGGAGTAGATGGGCAACGCTTCGTGCAGGCCGAACTCGGCGGAGAAGTAGGCGATGACGTGGCCGGCCAGCTCCGGGAAGTGGCGGCTGAACCAGGTCTCGGTAGGGTTCATGTAGGCGTCGAAGCGGGCCATCACCGCGTTGAACCGCTCCAGGTAGGCCGGGTCGGCGGCGGCGGCGTCCAGCTTGTGCTGAGCCACCTCTCGGTTGAACTTGACGGGGTTGTGCTGAACCCGCTCCCACAGGTCCGGGTCAATGTCGCGGAAGAGGGTTTGCGCCTCGTGGTCCCAGCTCCACCACAGGTTGTTGGCCAGCTCGGTCAGGCGCTTGAGGGGTTCAGGGATGAGAGGGAAAACGGAAACGCGTCCTAGGATGTTCACAAAGAAGCCTCCTTGGAGATGGGGCGATTGACCCTCACCCTGACCCTCTCCCAAAGGGAGAGGGAGACGGGGCGGAACGATTATAGCCTGTCTTGCAGGCTTGCGCAAAGCCGCCCTGTCCAGGCCGGTTCAGGCCGGCAGCTGGGCTAGGCTGTTCGGCTCAGCGGGTCGGCTCCAAATAGCCGGCCCGGCGTAGCCAGGCCTCCGTGCGCCGCATGCCCTCGTCGAAGTCCACGGCCGGCCGATAGCCCAGCAGCCGCGCCGCCTTCTCGATGCTAAAGCGGCTGGGGTTGAAGCGGAAGTGATAGCTCCACGGACCAACGGGCCGGCGCCCCAACAGCCGCCGCGCCAGCCGTCCGGGGGACGAAGCAGCCCCGCGCGCCAGCCAGGCCGGATAGGTCGGCAAGCGGTGTAGGCCCAGCATGGCGGCGTAGCGCAGGTAGAACTGGCGATAGGTCACGGCCGTGCCGTCGCACAGGTTGAAGGCCTCGCCGGCCGCGGCGGGGTGGGCCATCGCCAGCAGCAGGCCATCCACCACGTTGTCAATGTAGCCGGTGTTGACCAGCCCGCGGTCCTCCCCCAGCAGCACCAGCCGTCCCGCCTTGATCTGCTCCACCACGGAGATGGTCCACGCCACCCCGCGCGGGCCGTAGGTGCAGGCCGGCCGCACGACGACGGCCTCCAGTCCCCGGCCGTGGGCCTCCCGCACCAGGCCTTCGGCCGCGATCTTGCTGTCGGGGTAAAGCTGGCCCACGGGCGGCGTGGCTGCGGCTTCGTCAACCACCGGGCTGCGGTTGAGGCCGTAGACGGCCACGCTGCTGACGTACACGAAGCGGCGGACGCTGGCCGAAGCGGCCGCCCGCAGCAGGTGTGCGGTGCCGTCCACGTTGACGGCCCAGCCCAGGGCCTCGCCCTCGGCGCCGCCGGTCCAGGCCGCCGCATGCACCACCACGTCGCAGCCCGCTGCCGCCGGCTCCAGGCTGCCGGGATCCAAGAGGTCGCCGGCGATCACCTCGGCTCCCTGGTCGGCGAGCCAGCCGGCGGCCGATGGGCGCCGGGCCAGGCCGCGCACGGCGACGCCCAGGCGCAGCAGCCGCTCCGCCAGATGGCCGCCGATGAAGCCGGTGACCCCGGTGATCAAAACCCGGCGGACGGTGGATAGATCGGCCTCTGCGATGCCCCCTGAGGAGAGAGGGGAGGATAAAAGGTCGCTGGTCAAGGCTGGAACGCTCATCGTTGCCGGCCGGCCGGGACCGCCTGGTCGCCGTTGGCCGGCCGACCGCCGATGTCTAGGTCGCCCGGCCGACAGCGCTCTCCAGCCGGATCATGTAGCGAAGCAGGTCGGTGCTGGTGATGATGCCCACCAGCTCGTCCCCGTCCAGCACCGGCACGCCGCCGATCTTGTGCTCGATCAGGATGGCGGCCACCTCCGACGCCGAGGCAGTGGGCGCCACGGTGATGGGGTTCGGGCTCATCACATTGACGACGGGGATGTGGTGCCAGAGAAAGTTGTCCTGGCTCTTGTCGTTGAGGATGGAGGCAAGCCCGGTGATGCGGCGCAGGTCGCCGCTGGTTACAATGCCCACCAGCCGGCCGTTTTCCACCACGGGCAGGCGCCGGATGGCGTGCTGCCGCATCAGGCGGATGGCCTTGGCTACGCTGTTGGTCGGCCCAACCACCACCGGATTGGGCGTCATGATGTCGCCGACGGTGTGCAACGCGCTGTCCATGGGTGCCTGAGCGAGACTGGAGGACGAGATCGGCAGACTGGAGCGGGGTAGGATCAACCGGCTCCGACGCGTTCGCCCTTCAGTGTACGCGCAAGCCCCTCAGCCGTGTATGCGTTAAATCATATTTGCGCCAACTTGTCGGCCTGGCTAGGCCACCGCGTCTGCCATCTCGCACACCAGGTCGCTGTCCGACACCACCGCCACCGGCACCTGGCGCCCGCCGTCCTGGCGCACCACCACCACGCGATGGATGTGGCGATCCAGCAGGATGCGCATCACCTCGGCGAGCCGGGCGTCGGGGGAAACGGTGATGACGTTGGCCGTCATGTACGCTTCCACGGGCTCCTCCGGCCAGCTGTCAGACGTCAGCCCGGCCCGCACCACGTCGCTGCGGGTGATGATGCCGGCCAGGGAGCCGTCAGCCTCCACGACCACCAGCGCGCTGATGTCCTCGTCCGCCATGCGCCGGACCACGTTTTTCAGCGGCTCGTTGCGACGGCAGGTGACGACGCCAAGGCGCTTAGCCTGCGATACGAGCATGTCCTTCATCGCCCTCACCTCCTGAAGGCCGAGGAAGCAGAGCCGTTGGACGCCGGCGCGCCGACCGAGGTGACCCGTTGGCTCAGCGCCGCCGCGATGTCCTGTCCATAGCTGATCACGTAGGTTGCGATGCCGCTGGCCAACAGCTCCGCCACCACTTGTTCGTGAGACGGTGCGCTGCCAAAGGTGTTGGCGGCGATCTGGATGGCCACGCTGCGCACGCCGCGCCGGCCGACGTCGCGCAGGGCCGCCACCCAGCCCAAGTCACAGGAAGGTGTAATCGCCAGGAGGGTGGTGTGACGCGCCAGGTGCTCGCCCTCGGTGGCCAGCACCTGGGCAAAGGGAACCCGGCCGCCCGCGGCGATGACGGCCAGGGTCTCCAAAACGCGGGTGAGCTGGCGCTCGCCCCGGTCGGCCTGGATCAGCTCCCGATGGACGCTGTGGCCGATCAGGCCCACGGAACGGTTCTCCAGCAGGAAATGGCGGGCCAGGCTGGCGGCCACCGTCACCGCGTACTCCAGGGTGCTAGGTGGGAGCTGAAGGGCGGGGCGCTCCTGCCACAGGGCGGCCGGCGTGCGGTCCAGGTCCGGCGGCGTCCACGGCTGGCTGACGTGCACCGACCGGTCCAGGTCCAAGAGGATCCACACGTCGGCGATGGGGTCCAGCTCGAACTCCTTGACGATGAGCCGGCCGGTGCGGGCCGTGGAGGGCCAGTGGATCCGGTTGAAGCTGTCGCCCGGCACGTAGTCGCGCACGCCGGAGACGTTGGTGGTGACGTAGTGGGTGCGGCGGCGCATGGCGTCGCCGCCCGGCAACAGGCCGGAGGGCGGCGTGAAGCCGGGAAGCTCCACGGTTGCCGGGTAGACCACGATGGTGGAGGTGGCGGGGAGCCGTCGCTGCCTGGGGAAGAGGCCCAGGGGGTCGCTGCTGATCAGGGTCAGCGGCCCCAGGCGGAAGCGCCCACGCTGCAGGCACAGGGTGCGCACCACCCAACGCCGACTACCTCGGGGGCCCAGGGTGTTGAGGACACGGCTGGCATGGTGGTTGGGCAGCTCCGAGTGGTCCAGCACCTCCAACCACAGCTTGGGCAGGCGGCTCAGGTTGACCACCTCGAACTGCTCCTCGGCCAGCCGGCCCACCTGGGCGCGCCGCGCGCGGGTGTAGCGGTTGATGCGCACCCAGTTGACGTTCGCCCACGACCAGAGGAAGGTGAAGACGATGATGGCGGTGAGCAGGTAGACGATGGAGAACGCCAGGGTGCGGTTGCGCTCGGCCACGAACACGGCGAACACCACCGAGGCCAGCCACAGCAGCAAGATCCACCAGGAGCGGCGCATGGTCGGAAACCTGCCTCATCCGCCTCGGCTAGGCCACGCGCACGCGGGCGCCCGGCACCGGCACCGAGTCCAGCACCTCTTTCAGCACGGCGCGGGCGTCCACGTTCTTGATGCGGGCCGAGGGGCTCACGATCAGCCGATGGGCCAAGGCCGGCTCGGCCAGGGCTTTCACGTCGTCAGGGATGACGTAGTCGCGGCCCAGCGCAGCGGCGCGGGCGCGGCTGGCCTTGAACAGGGCCAGCGAGCCGCGCGGGCTGGCGCCCAAGTAGATGTCGGGATGTCGTCGGGTGGCGCTGACCAAGGCGACGATGTACTCCTTGATGAGGTTGTCCACGTACACCTCGGTGACCCTGCGCTGCGCCTGCAGCAGCTCCTCCGAGCTGATCACCTGGTCGAGCTGCTCGATGGGGTGCGACTGCCGCTGGGTGTCCAGCATCTGCATCTCCTGGGGAGGCTGTGGATAGCCCAGGGTGATGCGCAACATGAACCGGTCCAGCTGCGCCTCGGGCAAGGGAAAGGTCCCCTCGTACTCGATCGGGTTCTGGGTGGCCAACACCAGGAAGGGCCGGGCCATGGGATAGGTCACGCCGTCCACGGTGACCTGGCGCTCCTCCATCGCCTCCAGCAGGGCGGACTGGGTCTTCGGGGTGGCGCGGTTGATCTCGTCGGTGAGCACAATCTGGGCGAAGATGGGGCCAGGACGGAACTCGAACTCGCGCGTCTTCTGGTTGAACACCGACACGCCGGTCACGTCGGAGGGCAGCATGTCGGGGGTGAACTGGATGCGTCGAAAGCTACAGCCGATGGAACGGGCGATGGCGCGAGCCAACATGGTCTTTCCCACGCCCGGCACGTCCTCGATCAGCAGGTGACCATCGCACAGCAGCGCCAGCAGGGTGGTCTGGATCTCATGCCGCTTGCCCAGGATCACTCGCTCCACGTTCTCGATGATGCGGTCGGCGATGGACTTCACGAAAAGGTCAGGCATGCAGTGGGCTCCTCGATGGTCGGTGACCGGTGAACTCTAACCGGTGGACAGTAACGGTAGACGAGGTGCGAAGCTCGCACCCCCGCCCCCGGTGCGAACCGGCGCCGCGGCGGATAGCACCTGGCGGCGCGGCACTTCACACAGCGCCGCCGGCGCGGCGGCGCACAGAGGCGCAAACCTCACCTTGATTATACCGAAACTCGGCAACTCTCAAAGCTTTCAACTTTGACAGCCCTCGGCAACCTCATTATAATCGCAGTTAGACCAAGTTTAACCAGCATCCTGGCAGCAAGCCCGCGCATCGGCCTGCCTAACTAGCGCTATCCAGGAGAGTTTTAACGCTTGGAGACAGCAAGTTAGCCCTTCGTTCTGATCGTTGAGTTTGCTTACAGGATGCCTCACGGGCCGCTGGACCTCGTGAGGCATTTGTGTGTTAAAGACCGTCCAGCCCAACAACCAACCAGGAGGTGTAGACACCAATGGCAAATGTCGAGCTGCGTCCCGGCGAAACCCAGGAGCAACTGCTGAAGCGCTTCCGCAAGGAGGTGACCAAGTCGCGCGTGCTCTCCACGGCCCGCAAGAAGCGATGGTTCACCCCGCCTAGCGAGGTGCGGCGGATCAAAAAGCAGAAGGCCATCCGCAAGGCCCGCCAGGCCCAGCGCAAGCGCGATCGCAGCCTGGAATAAGCGCCGCCGGTCCAGTCCCACAGTCCGTCCAGAAAGGAGGTGAGATCCCGTGGCAGCCAAACCGAAGGACGACAAGCTGATCCTCGAGGGCAAGATCATCGAGGCACTGCCCAACACCACGTTCCGGGTCCAGCTGGACAACGGCCACGAGGTGTTGGCGTATCTGTCAGGCAAGATGCGCAAGCACTACATCCGGGTCTTGCTCGGCGACAAGGTGCGGGTTGAGCTGTCCCCCTACGACCTCACACGCGGGCGGATTGTCTTTCGACAGAAAACCTCCGGTGGGGGGCTGGAAGAAGAAGAGTAGGCAACGCTTTGCTCTCAAACTTGTTCCGGTAAGCCTTTTCCCCCTCTTGCAACCATGTAGGGCAACTCCTGTGGAGTTGCCCTACATGTCTGTTGGCAGGTCAATGAACAGAGTCTCCAACCCCAGCCGGCCGTTGAGATGCCGGCCCAGCGCCTTCAGCCCCACGGTCTCCGAGGCGTAGTGGCCGGCGAAGATCACGTTCATGCGGTGGTCCAGGGCCTTGTAGAAGTGCGCATGGGAGGTCTCGCCGGTGATGAAGGTGTCCACGCCCAAGGCGGCGGCCTCGTCCGCATAGCGAATACCGAGGCCGGAGACGATGGCCACCCGCCGCGGCTGGGCCGGGCCGTGGGCCAACACCCGCGGCCGAGCGCCTAGCTGCGCCTCCACGGCCGCCGTCAGGGCTGCCAGGTCGCGGCCGTCCTCCACCGTGCACGTCACGCCGATGTCCGTCCCCTTGGCGTTGGCGAACCAGCCGTCCACCGTCAGCCCCAGCAGCCGCGCCAGCTCCACGTTGTTGCCTACCTCGGGGTGCGCGTCCAGCGCCAGGTGCGCCGAGTACAGGTTCAGGTTAGCCACGATCAAACGGCGAACGCTGCGCGCTAGCGGGCCGCGAATGGGCTCCACCTTCTCCCAGAACAGGCCGTGGTGCACGATGAGCATCTGGGCGCCCATGCGGATGGCGGCGTCTATGCAGGGCAGTCCCGAGTCCACGGCAAAGGCCACCCGCGTGACCTCCTCAGCGCCCTCCACCTGCAGCCCTTGGGGGCCGTAGTCCGGTACCTCGGCGATGCGGAGGTAGGTGTCAAGGTAGCGTACCAGCTCGTTGCGTTGCACTGCGCCGCTCCTTCTCGGACGATGGCGAGACTACCCGTCGCGCTGCGCTCTGGTCGGCCGACGCCCCGGGCTCGGGCGCGACCTCCCTTTCACCGGTCGAGGCCGACACCCCCGGCGCCGCAGGCGTTGCGGACACCAGCCGCCGCCGATAACGCCGCTCCGCAGCGACCGTAGCGCCTAGCACCGCAGCCACGGCAACGCCGATGCCCACCAGCACCGGCGGAATGCCGATCAAGTCTGCAATGCCGCCGGTGGCCAGCATCGGGGGGATGCCCACCAGGTTGTTGAGCATGAACTGCACGGCGAACACCCGGCCGCGCACGGCGTCCGTGGTGCGCTCGTGCAGGATGGTCTGCGAGACGATGTTCACGCCCGACATGGTGAGCCCCAAGAACAGGCTCAGGCCCACCGTGGCCAGGATGAGGCCGGCGCCGGCGCTGGGCTTGGTCACGGTCGCCAGGTCCAGCGCCAGGGTGGTGTTGGTGATCTGGAAGCGCCAGGCGATCCAGCCCAGGGACACGAAGCCCGTTGCGATGCCCACCAACCCCAGCCGGGCCAGCCGCTCCTTGGGCAGCCGGTTGCCCCAGCGGCCCAAGGCGAACGCCGTCAACAACATGCCCAAGCCCGCCGGCGCAAAGACGACGATGGCGTCCTCGGGCGCCAGGTGCAGCACGCGCGAGGCAATGCCCGGCGCCAACATGGCCATCATCATCACCAGACTGGCGATCAGCGTCAGGTGCGACATGGCAATAGCTATCGGCGGACGCTGCACCACGAACTGCCACCCCTCCCGAAAGTCCACCCACGCCTGATGCCAGGCGGATCGGGCTTGCTGCGACCGACAGCTCGGTTGGTCCCTGGGGATGCGCCGCACGGAAAGCGCCGCCAGCAGGTACATGGCGCTCATCAACACGAAGGCCGACCGCAGGCCGATCAGCTTCACCGCCACCGGGCCGATGATGATCAGGCCCACCACCTGGGCCATGGCCAGGGTCAGCGTAAACAGGGAGTTGGCCGCAATCAGGTACGGTCGCGCGACCAACAGCGGAATGGTAGCCGCCTCGGCCGGGTTGAAGAACTGCCCCACCGTCGCCGTGAGGAAAGCCACCCCATACACCATCATCAGGAGCCACCAAGCGGAGTGCCCCGGCGCCATCCAGATCAACAGCGCATAGCTCAGCGCCGACAAGGCGCGCAACAGGTTGCTGCCCACCAGCACCCACTTCTTGGGCAGCCGGTCAATCACCACCCCGCTAATGGGCGCAAACAGCACGCCCGGCAGGGTGAAGGCCATGATCATCAGCCCCTGGTGGATCGTGGCAGCGGTCAGCCGCTCGATCAGGACGATGAGCATGAAGTTGTTCGCGTTCTGCGCGGTCTGGGCCAACACCTGGGCCAGCCACAGGCTGCGAAACGCTCGGTTCTGCAACACGGGGCCGAAGCTGGTTTCACCTCTGCGGGGCAGGGCCATGAAACACCGTGTTTTTTGCTATGGTCAAAAAAACGCCGGCGAAAATAAAACCTGAGCGATGCCGCTTGCGGAGCGCTCAGGGCGTCTTCGCCAGGGGTTAGGGCTCGGGGCGAGAGACGGTCAGCGGCGGCGCCGTGCCGCTGGCCGGATCACCGCGGCGGACGAAGGCTTTCACCCGGCGCTCGAACTGGCGTCGGGTCAAAAGCACGCGACGGCCACAGGTTTGACACTGGATGCCGATGTCGGCGCCCAGTCGCAACACCGTCCATTCGTATCCGCCGCACGGGTGCCGTTTGCGCAGGCGAACGACGTCGCCAACACGGATCTCGATGCTCATAGGACAGGCGTGTTCCTTGCGACCATCGCGCGGCCATTGTATCACACCCCGATCACCCTGGCAACTCAGTTGGCGACGATCGCGCTCTGTGCTATACTGGCGAGCGCTCGCACGCTATCACTGATCCCATGCACGGAGGCGCTCCGATCTGTGACCGAAGCTGAGACCCCTATCTCTTCCTCCCGGCCCAGGACTTTGGCCCTGGCCGTCCTGGCCCTAGCCGGTGCTCTTCTCCTCCTTTACCTGCTGCCCGTGTCCTTCGAGGGCCGCGCTGTAGACGCTGAAACCGGCCGGCCGCTGGCCGGCGCCCTGGTGCGCACCAACAACGGTGGACAAACCGTCGCCGACGCCGAGGGGCGTTGGACCGTGCGCAGCAGCCGCTTTGCCGGGCTGAGCGCCGAGGTGGTGGCCGAGGGCTACCAAGCGTGGCAAGGGCCGCTGCGCTTCCCCCCGCTGCCGCTGGTGCCTGGCCGAGCCACGTTGTCCCTCCAGCCCACCGTCCTGCGCGGCGCCGTGGTAGACGGCCGCACCGGACAGCCGGTGGCCGCCGCGCAGGTGGCAGCCGGCCAGCGCAGCGCGGCAACCGCTGCCGACGGCAGCTTTGAGCTGCGCGGCCTGCCGGCTGGTCCGCTCGTCGTGGAGGTTGCTGCGGACGGCTACGTGCTGGCCCAGCGCAGCCTGGACCAATGGGCCCCTGACGGCTCCCAGCCGGTTCAGATCACCCTGTGGCCTGACGGCGTGCACGGCACCGTGCAGGACGAGGCCACCGGCCAGCCCGTTGCAGGCGCGCGGGTCGTCCTGGGGAACGTCCAGGCCACGACGGACGAGACGGGCTTTTTCTACCTGGGGGCTGCGGCGCCCGGCGAGGCGACGGCAACGGCTCCCGGCTACCTTCCGGTGCGTCTAAACGTCAGCGCGCCTGCCCAGTTGACCGGGGACGAGGCGCTGACCATCGCCCTGCAGCCCACTGTGCTGGTGGGCGCGGTGGTGGACGGCCGCAACGGCCAGCCGTTGGCGGGCGCCCAGGTGCGCGTGGGCAACCAGAGCGCCGTCACCGATGCCCAGGGCCGCTTCCGCCTGGAGCGGCTCCACGGCAGCGGCCTGACGGCCGAGGTGACCTTGACGGGCTACAACCCGCTGCAGGCGCCCGTGGACGAGGCGACCCACCTGTTGGCCGGACAGCCGCTGGACCTGGCGCTGCTGCCGGAGCACCTGGCCGGCCGCGCCGTGAACCAGGCCACAGGCAGCCCGCTGGCCGGCGCCACGGTGGTCGCCGGCGGCCAGACCTTCACCACCGACGGCGAGGGGGTGTTCCGCCTATGGGGCTTGAAGCCGCCGCTGGAGATCACGGTGAGCGCACCCGGCTTCTCCGACGCCCAAGCCCGCTTCGACAGCGCCGAGGCCATCACCGTGGCCCTGGAGCCCAAGGGCGCTGTGATCCGGGTGACGGACGCGGCCGGCCGACCGCTGGTGGGCGCCGTGGTGCGCAGCGCCGCCGGCCAGGCCGTGGCCGACGCACAGGGCGCGGCGCTGCTCACCGCCATCGCGCCCGGCGACGTGTTCACGACCACCCTGGAGGGCTACGCCGTGGTCACGGCCACGTTGACCAGCTCCGGCCAGGCGGTGGTCTCTTTGTACCCCACCCGCGTGGCCGGCCGCGCCGTGGACGCCGTGAGCGGCGAGCCCGTCCTGGGCGCGGTGGTGTACGCCTACGACCGCAACCGGTGCCAGGGGATCGCCTGCCGCGGCACCCTGCCCGTGGTCTACACCGACGCCGCGGAGGACGGCACCTTCGTGCTGGACGGGCTGCCCCCCAACCCGCAGCTCATGGTCAAGGCGCCCGGCTACCGCCTCCACTTCCCAGAGGCCGGCGAAGGGGAGTGCGGCGCGCCCCTGTGCGCCGTGGCAGCGATGGAGCCCTTTGAGGCGCGCGGGTTCTACGTGCCCTTCCACTTCCTCTACGATCGCGCCCTCATCCGCTCCCGGCTGGACCTGATCGCGCAGTCGCCCGTGCTCAACGCCGTGGTGATTGACATGAAGAGCGACTTCGGCCAGATCGCCTGGGAGCCGCAGAACCCCATCGCCCGCGAGATCGGCATCTTCCCGGCCAACATCATGACCGCCCAGGAGTTCCTGGAGGAGGCCCGCCAACGGGGCATCTACACCATCGCCCGCTTTGTCACCTTCAAGGACAACGCGCTGGCCGAGGGCAAGCCGGAGTGGGCCCTGCGCCGCAAGTCCAACCCCACGGTGCTGTGGAAGGACGGCGAGAACCTCTCCTGGGCCGATCCCTACCGGCCCGAGGTGCGCCAGTACCAGATGGACCTGGCCAAGGAGCTGTCCACCCTGGGGTTCGACGAGATCCAGTTCGACTACTTCCGTTTCTCCGGCCTGCGCGACCACAACCAGATGACCTACATCGTGGAGAGCACGCCGGAGAACCGCCGCCAGACCATCAGCGGCTTCGCCCACGACCTGATGCGGGAGCTAAAGCCCTACGGCATCTTCACCTCCATTGACGTGTTCGGCAGCATCATCCTCAACGGCACCGAGCCCTTCATCGGCCAGAACCTGGCGGAGATGTCCCAGGGCCTGGACTACCTGAGCCCCATGATCTACCCCCAGGTGTGGTGGCCCGGCACCTTCCCCGGCTGCGACGAGCCGGTGTTCTGCCCGTACAAGGTGATCTACGACAGTGTCACCACGGTGCGCCGCATCGTGCCCCTGCCCACCCGCATCCGGCCCTGGCTCCAGGGCTACCCCAAGAACTTCCGCACCGAGGGCCCGGCGCGCGGCTACGACTACGGCGTGCCGGAAATGATGATCCAGCGCCAGGCCGCGGAGGACGCAGGCGCCGACGGCTGGCTCTTCTGGTCGGGCGGCGGCCGCTTCCCCGACGAGATCTTCGGCCCCATGCCGCCCCTGGAGACGCTGCAGGCACAGATCCGCCAGCGCCAGGGTGGCCGCACCGGGCCGTACTAGGCTCTGGCCGTGTCACTGGATCAGTAGTATGTCCCATCCGCCTGGCCCCTCCACCCAATCGGTCCACGCCGGCGACAGCCGCGAAAAAGCCTACGACAGCATCACCACGCCCATCGTCCAGACGGCCACCTACACCTTCCGGGACACGGCGGCCCTGGTCCAGTACATGGAAGAGCGCATGTTCTGGGACACGCCGCAGCGGGAGGAGTACGGCCGCTACGGCAACCCGACGGTGCGCGCAGTGGAAGCTCGGCTGGCCGCGCTGGAGGGCGGCGACGACGCCGTGCTGGTGGCCAGCGGCATGGCCGCCATCACCGGCGTGCTGTGGGTCTTCCTCAGCGCCGGCAGCCACCTGGTCATGACGGGCGACTGCTACCGCCGCACGCGCGACTTCGTACACGGCTTCCTAGCCCGCTTCGGCGTGGAGGTCACCGTGACGCCGCCGGCCGACCTAGATGCCGTGGAGGCGGCCATCCGCCCCAACACCCGCCTCATCCTCTCCGAGTCGCCCACCAACCCCTTTCTGCGCTGCCTCGACCTGGCTCGGCTGGGGGAGATCGGCCAACGCCACGGCGTGCGCACGGCCATTGACAGCACCTTCGCCACGCCCATCAATCAGCGGCCGCTGGACCACGGCGTGGACCTGGTGATCCACAGCGCCACCAAATACCTGGCCGGCCACAACGACGTCCTGGCCGGCGCGGTGATCGCCCGCGGGGGGCTGACGGTGCCGGTGCGCCAGGTGCAGGCCGTGCTGGGCAGCGTGGCCGACCCCCATGCGGCCTTCCTGGTGGGCCGTGGGCTGAAGACCCTGGCCCTGCGGGTGGAACGGCAGAACGCCAACGGCCTGGCCGTGGCCCGCTACCTAGAGGCGCACCCCAAGGTGCGGCGGGTGTGGTATCCCGGCCTGCCCAGCCACCCGGAACACGCTGTAGCGGCCCGGCAGATGGCCGGCTTCGGCGGGGTGGTGACCTTCGAGATCGAGGGCGACGGCGCGGCGGCCAGTCGCTTCGTGGACGCGCTGCGGCTGCCCTACATTGGCCCCAGCCTGGGGGGCGTGGAGAGCTTGGTGGAGCAGGTTGCCATCGTCAGCTACTTCGACGCCGCCCCGGAGAAGCTGGCGCAGCTGGGCATCTCCCCCTCGTTGATACGGCTGTCGTGCGGGGTGGAGGACACAGCCGACCTGCTGGCGGACCTGGAACAGGCGCTGGCGAAACTGTAGCGCAACTCCTGCGGAGTTGCGCTACAGGCGTATCACTACATGCTCCTCCAAGGGGTTGCGGGGCTTGTCCGGGGGCGTGTCGGGGGCGGGGTAGCCGACGGTGAGCAGCGCCTGGGGCTGCCACACGGCCGGCAGCGCCAGCGTTGCCTGCACCACCTCCGGGCAAAAGAGGGGCGCGCACATCCAGCACGCCGCCAGCCCCAGGTCGTGGGCCATCAGCAGCAAGTTTTGGCAGGCGAGAGCCACCGACTGTATCCCCATCTGCCACTCCGCCTGCTGGCGCAGGGGGTCGGGGTAGGGATCGAGGGTGGTCACGTCCAAACAGGGCACCAACACCACCGGAGCCGTCTCGATGCGATGCTGCGAGCGGGCCGCGCGCTCGGCCGCCAGGACCGGCTCAACGCCGTCGGCCCGCAGGTCCGCCTCCCACCGCGCGGCCATAGCCGCAGCCAGCGCCCGGCGACGCTCCCCCGGGCGCACCCAAACGAAGCGCCACGGCTGGCGGTTGTGAGCCGAGGGCGCCCAGTGGGCCGCCTCCAACAGCCGCCACACCAGGGCGTCCTCCACCGGCCGGTTGGCGTAGCGACGCACCGAGCGCCGTCCCCGGATCACAGACCAGAGCTCGGCCATGCTTAAATCCCCGCCAACTGGCGCACTTGCTTCAGACTAGGGGTGTGGTAGTGCTGACGGGGGGTGCGGATGTGCAGCGACGCCGCCGCGCAGGCGAAGCGCACCGTGTCCTGCAGCTTCCAGCCCTGGAGATAGCCGTAGATCACCCCGGCCTTGAACACGTCGCCGGCGCTGGTGGTGTCCACCGGTTTGGCCGCGAAGGTCTCCACCGACCAGGGCCGGCCCTGGCGGTCCACCACCAACACGGGGTCCTGGCCGTGGGTGATGATGATGTCGCCGGCGCCGGACTCCTGCAGCTCCAGCGCGTGGTCGTAGAGGTACACCCCGGGGAAGTAGCGGTAGAGAAAGTCGCGGGAGATAATGATGATGTCGCTCAGGCTGGCCAGGGGATAGCCGGGCCAGATGGCGTCGGCGGTGATGACGGGCCGGCCGAGCCGGCGAGCTACCCGCGCGGCCTCGTCCCGCTCCTCCTTGCCGTAGACGTCCACGCTGAGCAGCCGGGCCTTGGCCATCATCTCCTCGGTGAGCCTGGTCTTGGGCGCGTCGTCGAACCAGTAGCCCAGGATGCTGCGCTCGCCGTCCGGGGTGACCAGGATGCGGCAGATGGGAGTGCGCACGTCGCTGCGCTGCTCCACCCAGCGGGTGTCAATGCGCGGGTAGGCCGCCAGCTCCCGGCGAATAAAGCGCCCCCACTCGTCGTCGCCGATGGCGTTGCCGACGATGGCCACCCGCAGCCCCCAGTCGCTGAGCACCACGCCCACGGTCACCGCTTCGCCGCCCAACATGCGGTACTCCTGCTGCACGTGGCTGTCCCGCTTGGGATTGGGCAGGAAAGGGACGTAGATCAGGTTGTCGGCGCTGATGGTGCCGTAGCACAGCACGTCGTACTCGAAGTCTTCGGGCGCCATGGGTGCTCTCCACACTGGCGGAGACGCCGCTGGGCAGGCTCAGCCCAGGCCCGCCGCCGTCAGCTCGCGGTCGGCCCGGCGATCCACCTCCCACGGATAGACGATGTAGGCGTCGGTCACGGCGGCGTAGTACTCCGGCGCTGCGTCGCGGAACATGCTCTGGCCCGGCTTGTAGTGGAGCACGGCCAGCTCCGGCGTGGCGTCGGCCGCCTGCACACGGGAGCGCACGGTCATGATGGTGCGGCCGCTGCCCCACACGTCGTCCACCACCAGCACACGGCGCCCGCGCAGGAGGGCGTCGCCGGGGAACTGCAGGAAGGTTGGCCAGGCCAGACGCTTCTGGACGCCGGAGTGGAACTCCACGGCGGCCGTGAGGATGTACTTGATGTCCAGCGCCTCGGCCAGCAGGCCGCCGGGGATGATGCCCCCGCGCGTGATCATCAGCAGGGCGTCGTAGGTGCCGCGAAACTGGGGGATCAGCTCTTCGATCAGCCGATCAACGTCGGCCCAGGTCAGGACTTCGGTGCGCACGGATCGTCTCCTTCGGCGAGGAACTGCTGCGCCAGCGCGGCCAGCTCGCTGCGCTGTGCGTCGGTGAGCTCGGTCAAGGGCGGCCGCACAGCGGTGGGCGGCAGGCCGGCGAAACAGGTGAGCAAGAACTTGGTGGCGGGGTGCATGTTGTGGCGCTCCAGCCAGCTGCGCACGGTGTTCAGTCGCTGCTGGCAGGGCGCGGGGTCGCGGCCCTCCAGCACGGCCCGACGCACCCCCTGGACCAGGTGAGGCACTACGTTGGCGGCCGCGGTGATGGTGCCCGCCGCGCCGCCTGCGTAGGCCTGGCTGGCCAGACTGTCGCTGCCGGCGAAGACTCGCAGCCAGGGGAAGAGGCGGTTCCAGTGCAGGATACTCTCCAGGTCGCCGCTGGAGTCCTTGATCCCGACCACGCAGCCGGGATGGCTCTCCTGCAGGCCCGCCACCACCTCGTCGCTGATGGGCACGGCGCTGAGCCGGGGGAAGTGGTAGAGCATGATGCTCTGGCCGGGCTGCAGCGCGGCGTCGCACAGCCGGCGGTAGTAGGCCAGTACGCCGGCAGGCGAGACGTTCTTGAAGAAGAAGGGAGGGATCACCAGGGCCGAGGCCGCGCCCGCGGCCAGGGCGTAGCGGGTGAGCTCCACCGTGTCGGTCAGGCTGGCGCAGCCGGTGCCGGGCACCACCGTCAAGCCGTCGGCGGCGGCCATCACCGTGTCAATCACCGCCTTGCGCTCGTCCACACTCAGCGAAGGGCCCTCGCCGTTGGTGCCCAGGGGCACCACGCCGTCGCAGCCGCGGCTGCGCAGATAGGCCAAGTGGCGGACGATCCAGGGATGGTCCACCCGGCCCGTCTGCAGGTCAAAGGGAGTGACGGAGGCGGCGAAGACGCCGGCAAGGGAAGAGGCCATGGAAACGCTCCTATGTTCGGGAGGATGGGCGGCCGGCCAGCATGCGCTGGGCCACGCGGCCGCCCAGCAGGCCGCCCAGGGTTTGCAACAAGCCGGCGGCCAGCTCAGGCACGCCCACGCTGCCGGTGGCAGCCGAGAGGACCAGCCCGCCCAGCCCTACCAACAGGCCCACCAGCAGGCCGTGGAGCAGGGGCTGCTGGCCCGCGCGCAGGGCAGCGCGGTTGGCGATCCAAAAGGCAGCCAAGGCCACCAGCAGCATCAGGGCCGGCGCAAATTCGCGGCTCTGGGCCAGGCCGGTCTGAAAGCCGACGAAGGCCACGGCCAACCCTAGGACCCACACGTAGAGCGCCGACAGCAGCACCGTGGCCCATTGGACGCGGCGCCAGTCAACGCGCGGGGCCGTGGGCTCGGCGGCCGGCGAGGGAGGCGGCGTCGCAGGCTGGCGCACGCGGCGCCGAGGCTTGGTGGGGGGACGGTTGGACATCGTGCGCTCGACGATCGAAGGGTGGGGAGCCACGCACCGACGAGCCCGTGGTCGGCGACCGGGGCTCGGTGGCGTCGGCTGAGCCGGCTGGGCTCTAAATTGTACCACACGTCACCAGGAAGGAAAAAGCAGGCCACAACGGCTGAGCAGCGCCCTGCACCGGCCCCCTCCGGTTGCCTCAGGCCGCCGCTGGAGCCAACAGAACCACGCTGCGCGGGTCCACCGCCAAGCTGCCTGCGGCCGGCCGGCCGTGCGCGTCCACCCAACGGCCTGGGGGCAGGGTCAGATGGCCGGCGGCTGCGCCTGCGTTCACGGCGATCAGCGCCCGATCGTCCTCCCAGCGGCGCTCTGCCAGCCACAGGCCGGTATCGTCGTCCAGGTGGAGGGTGGCCGTCGGCCCTCGGCTCAGCGCGGGATGTCGGCGGCGAAAGGCCACCAGCCGGCGCACGTCGGCCAACAGCGCCCGGTCCTGCGCCTCGTCCCAGCGCATGGGGTGGCGCGCCTCCTCCCGGTAGTGCCCCTTGGCCCGCGGCTGACCAAGGCCGACCTCCGTGCCGTAGTAGAGGATGGGGGAGCGCCCCAAGCCCAGCAGCAGGCCTAGGGCCATGCGCAGCCGCGCCCGGTCGCCTCCCGCCACCCACAGGAAGCGGTTCATGTCGTGGTTCTCGACGAAGGCCGGCCGGGTGAAGTCGGCAGGAAAGTAACGCTCGGCTCGCAGCAGGCTGGCGGCGAAACGGCTGATGGGCTCCGCCGGTCCCTCGCCCGCGCACAGCAGCCGCGCCTGTCGCGTGAAGGCAAAGTCTAGGCAGCCGTCCAGCCGGCCCACGTAGGTGCGCAGCGCGTCGCTGCCCAAAGTCACCTCGCCGAACAGCCAACAGTCGGGGTTGACCGCTTTGCAGGCGGCGCGAAACTCGCTCCAGAAGTCGTGGCTGGGGCCGGCCGCGTAGTCCAGCCGATAGCCGTCCACGCCGAACTCCCGCAGCCAATGCTGCGCCGCGTCCAGCAGGAGGCGTCGGGCCGCCGGGTGATCGTGGTTGAACTGGGGCATGTTGGCGGCGGTGAAGAAGCAGCGGTAGCCGTGGGGAAAGGAGGGATCGAAGATAAAGAGCCGGCGGTGGGGGCTGGCGGGGTCGGCCAGGGCTTCCCGGAAGAGGGGGAAACGGTCGCTGCAGTGGTTGGCCACGAAGTCCAGGATCACCCGCAGACCGCGGGCGTGGGCCTGGCGCACCAGCTCCGCCAGGTCGGCCTGGCTGCCGAAGCGGGGGTCCACGTCGAAGTAGTCCACAGTGTCATAGCCGTGGTAGCTGGCGGCGCGGAAGATGGGAGTGAGCCAGAGGGTGTTCACGCCCAGGTCGGCGATGTAGTCCAGCCGCTCCACGATCCCGCGCAGGGTGCCGCCGACGAAGGTCTCCATCTCCGCCGGCTCCAGCCAGCGTTGCGGCGCCGGCGCGAAGCGGTCTACCACGATCTGGTAGACGATGGCGTCGTGGGCCCAGGCGGGCGGCTCCACCCGGTCCACCACGTAGCCGTAGACGGTGCGCGCGTCCACCGTGCCGTCAATGTGGGGCTCGGCAGCCCAGACGCTTTGCCCCTCCCGCCAGGCCTCGACGGTGTAGCGCACGTGGGTCCCCTCCGGCTGGCCCGGCAGCTCCCCCTGCCACACCTCGGCGAAGTCCCAGTAGAGGGGCTGAAAGCGGGTCTCGACGCGGCGCAGGGGCACCGCAAAGCCGTTGACGGCTTGGCCTCCGCGGCCGGCCGGCTCGCTGCCGTCGGTGGTGACGTAGGCGGTCACCCCGTCGGCCAACACATCGCGGCCCAGGGTCACCGTGATGGCGACCGGCTGGTCCGGCACGGGGTCCAAGGGCTGGATGGCGTGGCCGTGGCGCACGCCGAGCCAGCGCCGACGCTCGGCGGCCAGGGTGTTGGCGTCGGTCTCCAGCGCCCCGAAGACGAAGTCCTGCATCACGGGCGTTGTGACCGTCACATCGTCGCTCATGCGGGCGGCTGATCTCCTTTGCGGCGGATGTAGATCACCTTCTCCACCGAGGCATGCACCACGCCGGACTTGTCCACCAGGTCCACGGTGTAGACGCGGTCCACGGATGGCCGCTCGGCCAAGGCGGCGCGGATGGCGTCGGTCTCGGCCGGCTCGATCACAAAGCGGGCGTAGAGGGTGGTGCGCCCCGGCCGCTTGAAGCGGATGGTGGCCGCCTTGTCCCAGATCACGTAGTCGGGCCCCAGCAGCTTGATGAGCATGATCATGTAGATGGGGTCCACGGCGGCGTACATGCTGCCGCCGAAGATGGTGCCGACGTAGTTGCGGGTGCGCCAGCTCAGGGGCAGCTTGATGCGCACCTCGCGCCAGTCGCCGGCGATGTAGGTGACGCGGGCGCCGGTGCCGCGGTAGGCAGGGAAGAAGTTGAACCCCCAGCGGCGCAAGCGAGTGGACCAGGACTCGGGCATAGGTGGGTCAGCGGGTGCTAAACACGCATCGGCGGTGAACGCCGGGGGATGAAGTCCCCCGGCCAAAAGAGGGCGCCCGGTGAACCGGGCTGGTGTGTCGGCCCGCTGCCAAGCCCCGCTCACGGGGCTCAGGGGCGCTGTAGTTTAGCCGGGCGATTTCATCGCCCGACGGGACAGCCAGGCGGCGAGGGTGGCGGCTGGTGCGCCCACGCCGGGACACGCGCGGCTCACGGACAGCCGCGCGATCCGACGGCGGGCGAAGGCCGGAACTGCACGTCCCTGAACCCCAGGGTGAACAACAAGATCTGCACCTGGCGCTGCGCGTTCACCTCGGCCTGGGCCAGGATGCCGCCCTGGCACGCAGCCTGCAACACCGCCTGTTCCGCCGCCTGGCGCACCCGGCTCTCCAGCTGCGGGTCTCCTTTGGTCAGCAGCCCCTGCTCCCGGTCGTAGACCCGGCTCAGCTCGTTGTCCAGGCGATAGGTGAGGACGCGGGAGGGGGGCAGGCGCACCGTGACGCTCAGGCGGTCGTCGCTGACGACCACGTCGTCGTCCTGCAGCTCGGTCAGGTCCACGCCGGCGATCACCTCGCCGTGGGCGATGAACAGCAGCCGGTCGCCCAGCAGCAGGTTCAGCAGCGGGTTGCCCTGGTCCACGCCGCCCTCCAGCACCTTCTCCACGGTGTAGCTGGCGGTCTCCAGCCGGCCGAGCTCGCGAATTTGGGTGATGACCGAGGGCTGGCGGTCCACCACCACCAGCTCGCCGCCGGAGAGGACGCTGCGCACCAGGTCGAAGGCCTGCGCCACGCCGCCGATGGCGAACACGGCAAAGGCCAGACAAGCGATCGTTGGCACCAGGACGAGCAGCAACAACACCCAGGGCAGGGCCGAGCCCTGGCGTGGTGGTGGGCTGGGTGTTTCAGGGGAAGAAGCAGGGCTGGCGGAATAGGTCATAGCAGGGTATCCTCGCTCACAGGTCTCAGTCCACAAACAAGGGCACAATCTCAAACCGGTCCACGTCCACCAGGCCCAGATCGGTCAGCTTCAGGTGCGGGATCACCTCCAGGGCCATGAAGCTCATGGCCATGAAGGGATCGTGCAGGGGGGAGCCCAGGGCGTGGGCGGCCTCCAGCAGCCGATCGAAGTCCCGGCGCACCTCGCCGATGGGCTGGTCCGACATCAGGCCGGCGATGGGCAGCGCCAGCTGCGCCAGCACCTGGTCGCCCTCGGCTGCCGCCAGGCCACCGCCCATGGCCGCCACGGCTTGCGCGGCGGTCATCATGCTGGCGTCGTCCGCGCCCACTACCACCAGGTTGTGGTGGTCGTGGGCCACCGAGGAGGCCAGCGCGCCGCGGCGCAGGCCGATGTTCTTGATGAAGCCCGTGCCCACGTTGCCGGTGCCGCGGTGGCGCTCGATCACCGCTATCTTCAGCAGGTCCCGCTCCACGTCGGCCACGGCCAGGCCATCCTCCCGCTTCGCCTCCATCACCAGGTGCTCGGTGACCAGCTGGTTCTCGATGGCGCCGATGACCCGCGCCCGGCGGCCCTCGGCCGGGATGCGCAGGTCCACCCGCTCCCAGGCCACGTTCATCCCCCGCGGCAGGGGGAAGTCGGGCACCGACGGCAACGGCGCCGTGAGGGCGCCATCCTGGGCCACCAGGCGGCCGGCTGCGAACACCAGCCGCGGCTGTGGCGCCTCCAGCCGGTCGAAGACGATCAGGTCGGCCCGCCGGCCCGGCGCCACCGCGCCTCGGTCCCGCAGCCCGAACCACTCCGCCGGGTTGAGGGTAGCCATCTGGATAGCGGTGACCGGATCCAGCCCGCGCGCGATGGCGGTGCGCACCATGTGGTCAATGCCGCCCTGGTCCAGCAGGTCCGCAGGCTGGCGGTCGTCGGTGCAGAAGCAGCAGCGCCGGCTGTTGGCCGGGGTTACCAAGGGCAGCAGGGCCTCCAGGTTGTGGGCGTTGGTGGCCTCGCGGATCAGGACGTACATGCCGCGGGCCAGCTTCTCCGCCGCCTCCTCCACCGTGGTGCACTCGTGGTCGGAGCCGATGCCCGCGGCCACGTAGGCGTTGAGCTGGCGGCCGCTCAGCCCCGGCGCGTGGCCGTCCAGGGGTCGGCCGGCGAAGCCCTGGAGCTTGGCCAGCACCGTCGGCGCGGCGCAGACCACGCCGGGGTAGGTCATCATCTCGGCCAGCCCCAGCACGCCCGGCTCGTCCCGCAGCGCCAGCAGGTCGGCTGCCTCCAGCGTGGCCCCGGCCGTCTCCATGGCCGTGGCGGGCACGCAGGAGGGCACGTTGACCAGCACGCTCAGGGGGGTGTGGCGGGCGGCGTGCAGCATGTAGCGGATGCCGGCCAGGCCATAGACGTTGGCGATCTCGTGGGGGTCGGTGACCACGGTGGTGGTGCCGCGCGGCAGGACTGCCGCCGCGAACTGGGGGATGGTGCACATGGAGCTCTCCACGTGCACATGGGCGTCAATGAAGCCGGGCGCCACAAACGCGCCGCCCAGGTCCACGGTCTCCTGCGCAGTATAGCCGGCGCCCATGCCGGCGATCTGGCCGCCGGCCACGGCGATGTCGGCCGGCTCGACGGCGCCAGTGAAGACGTTGACCACGCGCGCGTTGCGCAGCAGCAGGTCGGCCGGCCGGTCCCCGCGCGCCACGGCGATCAGCGTTGCCAGGTCCATGAAGCAACCTCCTTGTTGTTCAGGGCTGTGGCCATTGTACCACAGACCATCCCCCGCCGTCTACCGTGCTTCCTTGCCAAAAAACGGGGGATGGATATGATAAGCATCATAGCCGTCCCCGCCGTCCCTGTGTTACCCTGGCTGTGTCCCAGGGGACTGTCCCTGGGACCTTGTTACCCGCTTGTGCTTGAATTGAGAGGAGGAGACCTATGCGATCCACCCATCGTCCGTTGGTTTGGCTGGCGGCGCTGCTCCTGGCCAGCTTGGTGCTTGCGGCCTGCCCGGCAGCTGCGCCGACGCCCACGCCGCAGCCCGCAGCGCCGGCCGAGCAGCCAGCGGCCCAGCCCCAGCCTGCGGCTAAGACCAAGGTGGCCTTCGTCTACGTGGCCCCCATCGGCGACCTCGGCTGGACCTGGGCCCACGACCAGGGCCGCCTGATGGTGGAGAAGGAGCTGGGCGTCGAGACCGCCTACATCGAGAACGTGCCCGAGGGGCCTGACGCCGAGCGCGTGATCCGCGACTTCGCGCAGAAGGGCTACAACCCCATCTTCACCACCTCCTTCGGCTTCATGGACCCCACCATCAACGTGGCCAAGGAGTTCCCCAACACCTGGTTCATCCACATCTCCGGCTACAAGACCGCGCCCAACGTCAGCACCGTCTTTGCCGGCATCGAGGAGGCGCGCTACCTGAGCGGCCTGGTGGCCGGGTCCATGACCAAGAGCAACATCATCGGCTACGTGGCCGCCTTCCCCATCCCCGAGGTGATCCGCGGCATCAACGCCTTCGCCCAGGGCGTGCGGGAGGTGAACCCCAACGCCGAGGTGCGGGTGGTGTGGACCAACACCTGGTTCGACCCGCCCAAGGAGAAGGAGGCGGCTGAGGCGCTGTTGGACCAGGGCGCGGACATCATCGCCCAGCATCAGGACACCACGGAGCCGCAGAAGGCCGCCAAGGACCGCGGGGCCTATAGCATCGGCTACAACAGCGATATGTCCAAGTTCGTGGGCGAAACCGTGCTCACCAGCCCGGTCTGGAACTGGGGCCCCAAGTACGTGGACATCGTCAAGCGGGTGATGGCGGGCACCTATCAGTCGGAGTCCTACTTCGGCCGCTTTAAGGACGGCACCTTCGACCTGGCGCCCCTCAGCCCCCTGGTGCCCGACAACGTGAAGCAGCTGGTGGAGAAGCGCAAGCAGGAGCTGATTGACGGCAAGTTCAACATCTTCTGCGGGCCGCTGGTCAGCGCCGCCGGCGTCGAGGTCCTGCCCCAAGGCCGCTGCATGACCATCGAGGAGCGGCTGGCCATGGACTTCTTCATCCAGGGCGTGAAGGGCGAGGCGCCGGGCAAGGGCGCGCCGCTGCAGGGAGAGCCTGCCCCTTTTGAGATGGGCGGCGCGGGCGCCGCGAAAAAGCCCAAGGTAGCCTTCGTCTACGTCGGCCCGGTAGGCGACCTGGGGTGGAGCTATGCCCACGACCAGGGCCGCATCAAGATGGCCGAGGCACTGGGCGTGGAGACCGCCTACTCGGAGCTGGTGGCCGAGGGGCCCGACGCCGCGCGCGTGCTGCGCAGCTACGCTCAACAGGGCTACAGCCCCATCTTCGCCACCTCCTTCGGCTACATGGACAGCGTCATCGAGGTGGCCAAGGAGTTCCCCAACACCATCTTCCTGCACGCCACCGGCTACAAGACCGCGCCCAACGTGGGCATCTACGACGGCCGCGGCTACCAGCCCTGGTACCTGGCCGGAATCGTGGCCGGCAGCATGACCAAGACCAACAAGCTGGGCTACGTGGCGCCCTACCCCATCCCGGAGGTAGTGCGCAACATGAACGCCTTCGCCCTGGGCGCGCGCTCGGTGAACCCCAACGCCACCGTGACCCCGGTGTGGATCTTCAGCTGGTTCGACCCGCCCAAGGAGCGCGACGCAGCCCAGGCGCTGATTGACGCCGGCTGCGACGTGGTGGCGCGCGAGAGCGACAGCGTCGAGCCCGACAAGCTGGCCGAGGAGAAGGGCGTCTACGCGGTCGGCTACAACGCGGTCAGCCCCGACATCGCGCCCAAGGCCCTGCTCACCGCGCCCATCTGGCGCTGGGAGGTGTACTACACCAAGGCGGTCCAGGACGTGATGAACGGCACCTGGACCAACGAGCCGGTGTGGTGGGGCATGAAGGAGGGCATCCTGGAGCTGGCGCCCATCGCCGCCTTCGTGCCCGACGAGGTCAAGAAGAAGGTGGAGGCCGAGAAGGCGCGCATCATCAGCGGCCAGTTCGACGTCTTCGTCGGCCCCATCAACGACAACACCGGCAAGCTGCGGGTGCCGGCCGGCGTCACCATGACCGACGAGGAGAAACTGAGCTTCGACTGGTTGGTCGAGGGCGTCCAGGGCACCATCCCGCGGTAGCCTGACGAACCACCGGAGCGAACGCACGCGGATGGCCGCGGATCGCAGCGCCGACGCCGACGGGACCCCCCAGCAAGGCCCGCGACGCCGTCCTCTGCCTGCCGCTGCCATCCGCGTTGCGTTTTGTGGACCTGCCCGCTCTCGGTCTTTCCCCTCTCCCCACCTCCTATGACCACACCTCCCTTGGCCGTGGAGATGCGCGGCATCACCAAGACCTTCCCCGGCGTGGTGGCCAACGCCGACGTCCACCTGGCGGTGCGCGCCGGCGAGATCCACGCGCTGTTGGGTGAAAACGGCGCCGGCAAGTCCACGCTGATGAACATCCTGGCCGGCCTGTATCGCCCCGACGCGGGCGAGATCTGGCTGCACGGCCAGCGCGTCGAGATCCACTCCCCCGCCGACGCCATCCGCCTGGGCGTGGGCATGGTGCACCAGCACTTCAAGCTCGTCGAGACCCTCACCGTGGCGGAGAACGTCATCCTGGGGCTCAAGGAGCCGGCCTTCCGCCTGGACATGAAGCAGGTGGCCGCGGAGATCCAGACCCTGGCCCAGCGCTACAAGCTGGACCTGGACCCGAACGCCTACATCTGGCAGCTCAGCGTGGGCGAGCAACAGCGGGTGGAGATCTTCAAGATGCTCTACCGCAACGCCGACATCCTGATCCTGGACGAGCCCACGGCGGTGCTCACCCCCCAGGAGTCGGAGGAGCTAGGCCACACCCTGCGCCGCATGATCCAGGAGCCCGCCGTCCGCCATCCCTCGGCCCAGAAGGCGATCATCTTCATCACCCACAAGCTGGACGAGGTGATCGAGTTCTCCGACCGGGTGACGGTGCTGCGCAACGGCCGCGTGGAGGCCACTCTCAACACCGCCGAGACCACCAAGGCGGAGCTGGCGCGGCTGATGGTGGGCCGCACCGTGCTGTTCCGGCTGGAGAAGCCTCCCTTCGAGCCCCACGTCACCGAGGAGATGCGCCGCGAGGTACTTTTCGCCGTGCGCGACCTGCACGCCCTGAACGACAAGGGGCTGCCGGCCGTGCGCGGGGTCACCTTGGAGGTCCACGCGGGCGAGATCCTGGGCATCGCCGGGGTGGCGGGCAACGGCCAGCGCGAGCTGGCCCAGACCATCGCCGGGCTGCGACGGGCGACCAAGGGGCAGGTGCTGGTGCGCTGCGGCGGCCCCGACGGCAAGCTGGAGGACGTGACCAACCGCGCGCCGCAGGAGATCATCGAGAGCGGGCTAGGCTATGTGCCGGCCAACCGCCTGGGCACCGGCCTGGTGGGCAACCTGCCGGTGAGCTCCAACCTGATCCTCAAGGGCTATCGCAAGGCGCCCCTCTCCCGCGGCCCCTTCCTGGACCGCACCTCCATCGGCCAGTTCGCCAGCCGGCTGATCAGCGCGTTTCAGATCGTCACCCCCAGCGCGGACCGGCCGGTGCGGCTGCTGTCGGGCGGCAACCTGCAGAAGGTGATCCTGGCCCGCGAGATCACCGCCGGCAAGGCCATGATGGTGGCGGTGAACCCCACCCGCGGGCTGGACGTGGGCGCCACCGAGAGCGTGCAGCGCACCCTGCTGGAGCAGCGGGCCAAGGGCGCAGGCATCCTGCTGATCTCCGAGGACCTGGACGAGCTGATGTCCATCTGCGACCGCATCGCGGTGATGTTCGAGGGCCAGATCGTGGGCATCGTGCCGGCGGACAAGGCCAGCCGCGAGGAGCTGGGCCTGATGATGGCCGGCGGACACCAAGCGCCGACGGAGGAGGTAGCCCATGCCCCTGCAAATTGAGCCCCGCCTGGCGCCGTCGCGGTTGGCCAACGTCCTGGCGCCTCTGGTGGCCATCGTCCTGGCGCTGCTGTTCAGCGGCATCCTGCTGGTGGCGGTGGGCGTGGACCCCCTGGAGACCTACCGCGCCATGCTGCGGGGCGCGTTCGGCAGCGCCTACGCCATCAGCGAGACCTTGGTGCGCGCCACGCCGCTGATGTTCACCGGCTTGGCGGTCTCCATCGCCTTCCGCATGTTGTTCTGGAACATCGGCGCCGAGGGACAGCTGGCCATGGGCGCGTTCGCGGCCAGCGGCGTGGCCCTTTTCCTCTCCCAGAGCGTGCCCTGGCTCAAGGGGCCGGCCCTGCTGCTGGCCATGGCCCTGGCCGCCTTTGCGGCCGGCGCCGTCTGGGGCCTGATCCCCGGCTCGCTCAAGGCCTTCCTGGGCGTCAACGAGATCATCACCTCGCTGATGCTGAACTACGTGGCCATCCTGTGGATCCAGTACCTCTACTACGGCCCGTGGAAGGATCCCCAGGGCTTCGGCTTCCCCGGCACCGCGCGCTTCCCCGACGACGCGGTGCTGCCCCGGCTCAAGGACACCGCCTGGCTGCCCCAGCTCTTCGACACCGGCCGGGTGCACTGGGGGCTGTTCCTGGCCATCGTGGCGGCGGTGCTGCTGTGGCTGGTGCTGGACCGCACCCGCTGGGGCTACGAGATCAAGGTGATCGGCGAGAACCCGCGCGCGGCCCGCTACGCCGGCATGAACATCGTGCGCAACATCCTGTTGGTGATGATCGTCAGCGGCGGGCTGGCGGGCCTGGCCGGGTTCAGCCAGGTGGCCGGCATCTCCTATCGCCTGCAGCAGGGTATTGTGGTGGGCGACGGCTACACGGCCATCATCGTGGCGTGGCTGGCGCGGCTGAACCCCTTCGGCGTGCTGCTGGTGGCCACGCTGTTGGCTGCCCTGTTCGTGGGCGGCGACCAGATCCAGATCACCATGGGCCTGCCCGCGGCCGTGGCCCAGGTGCTCCAGGGCGCCATCCTCTTCTTCGTGCTGGCCAGCAGCTTCTTCACCCAGTACCGCATCCGCTGGACCGGCCGCCGCGCTGCGGTGGTCGGTGAACAGTGAGCGGTCATCGGTGACCGGTCACGAGACTCGTAACGCTCCCCTTGCAGGACAAAGACCATGGACCTGGCCCTCCTCATCTCCATCGTGGCCGTTGCCATCCAAGCCGGCGTTTCGCTGGTGTACGCTACCGTCGGCGAGATCTTCACGGAGCGCTCCGGCGTCCTCAACCTGGGCGTTGAGGGCATGATGATCATGGGCGCGGTCACGGCCTTCGCCGCGGCCTACCACAGCGGCAGCGCCTGGCTGGGCGTGCTGACGGCCGTAGCCGTGGGCGCTGCGTTGGCCCTGATCCACGCCTTTCTGACCATCACCCTGCGCGCGGACCAGGTGGTGTCCGGCCTGGCGCTGACCATCTTCGGCTCCGGCCTGGCCAGCTTCCTCGGGCAGCGACTGGGACCGGGCGGCAAGCCGCTGGTGGGGCTGGTCGGGCCGCGGTTCATGCCGGTGGAGCTGCCGGTGCTCTCCGAGATCCCCGTGGTGGGCAAGGCGCTGTTCGCGCAGAACGTGCTGGTTTACATCATGTACGTGCTGGTGCCTGTGGCGGCCTATTGGATCTACAAGACGCGGCCGGGCCTGCACCTGCGGGCCGTGGGGGAGAACCCGGCCACCGCCGACGCGCTGGGCATCGGCGTGTTCCGCACCCGCTACGCCTACACCGTCTTCGGCGGGATGCTGGTAGGGCTGGGCGGCGCCGCCCTCAGCCTGGCCTATACGCCGGGGTGGACGGAGAACATCACCGGCGGCCGCGGCTGGATCGCCATCGCCCTGGTGATCTTCGCCCTGTGGGACCCGTGGCGGGCGCTGCTGGGCGCGCTGCTGTTCGGCGGGGTCAACGCCATCCAGTTCCGCCTCCAGGCAGCCGGCACCACCATCCCTGCGCCCTTCCTCAACATGCTGCCCTATCTCTTCACCATCCTGGTGCTGACCATCGTCACTGTGTACGAGAGCGTGAGCAAGCGCGTCGGCGCGCCGGCCGCGCTCGGCCTGCCCTACGTGCGCGGGGAGCGGACGGGCTGACGCGTGGCGCAGGCCGCCTTTAGACGCCACTTGCCACCTGGCGGGGGTTTAGGTATCATGTGGGCCAGGCCGGGGTATAGCTTCCCGGAAACTCTGAAGTTTTCGGGAAACTAAACCCGCTTTGCAATCGGCTCAGCTGTCACGAGGAGGGCTCTGTCACATGTCCAAGGAGGTGTCCCCGCGCAGCATTGCGCTCACTGCGATCACCATCGCCCTGGTGGCGGTGGTCACTCGTTTTCTGATCTTTCCCATCGGCCAAGGGTACTTCAACTTCTCCGACACCGCCATCTACTTCGTTGCCTTCACCTTCGGCCCCTGGATCGGCTTCCTGGCCGGCGGCATCGGCGCTGCGTTGGCCGACCTGAGCGCCGGCTACGCCGCCTTCGCGCCCCTCACCTTCCTGGCCCACGGCCTGCAAGGGCTGGTGGCCGGCTGGGTGGCGCGGCGCGGCCCGGGGACGCCGATGCAGCGCATGGCCGTGGCCTGGCTGGGCGGGACGTTGACCATGGCGGGCATCTACTTCCTCGGAGAGTACTTCGGCGCGCGGCTAGGCTGGGGCGGGCCGGCGCAGGCCGCGGCCGAGCTGCCCTTCAACTTGCTGCAGAACGTCGCCGGCGGCCTGGTGGCTGTGCCGCTCTCCCTGTTGGTGCGCCGCGCCTATCCGCCGCTGGCACGCTACACCGAGTAGGCGCTGCGTGGCCGTTCCTGCATCGCCCGCTGTCCTGGTCGAGGAGCTGCACTTCGCCTATCCACCGGCCTGGCCTGGGGGAGGACCGGTGCCGGTGCTGCGGGGGATCTCCCTGGCCGTTCCCCCTGGCCAAGCCCTGGCCATCATGGGACCCACCAGCGCCGGCAAGACCACGCTGGCGCTGGTTCTGGCCGGCCTGGCCCCGGCCATGACCGGCGGTCGGCTGCGCGGCCGCGTCCTGGTGGACGGCCTCGACGCCGCCACGACCCCCGCCGCGCAGCTCAGCGCCCACCTGGGGCTGGTGTTCCAGGAGCCGGAGCGCCAGCTGTTCAACATGACCGTGGCCGACGAGGTCGCCTTCGGCCTGGAGGGACTGGGGATGCCTCCCGCCCTGATCCGAGAGCGGGTCGCATGGGCCTTGGGCTGCGTTGGCCTGGCCGGCCTGGAGGACCGCCCTCCCTGGCAGCTCTCCGGCGGCCAACAGAAGCGCCTGGCCATCGGCGCCATCCTGGCCATGCAGCCGCCCATCCTGGTGCTGGACGAGCCCATGGCCGGCCTGGACCCTGCGGGGCGTCGGGAGGTAGCCGACGCGCTGCACGCGCTCCGCGCCCGCTCCGGCGCGACGGTGATCGTTTTCGAGAAGGACGCGGAGTTCGCCGCGCGCTGGGCCGACCGGGTAGCCGTGCTGGCCGAGGGCAGGATTGCGCTGGACGGCCCGCCCCAGACGGTGTTCCAAGAGGTGGAGCGCCTGCACGCGCTGGGCGTCGCCGTGCCCCAAGCGGCGGAGCTGGCCGCCCGCCTGCGCCGCCGTGGGTGGCCCGCGGCCTTTCTGACCGCTCGCCAGGCCGCGGCCAGCCTCTCCGCCCACCTGCCGGCCCCTGGACGGGCTGAGCCGCCCCCTCCCCCTACGGCTCGGGAGGACCGCCCTCCGGCGGTGGAGCTGCGCGGCGTGCGCTTCGCCTATCCCTCAAGAACCGAGGCCCTGCGGGACGTGAGCCTGGCCATCCCTGCGGGCCAAACGGTGGCGCTGGTGGGCCAGAACGGCAGCGGCAAGAGCACCCTGGCCCGCACGCTGATCGGACTGCTGCGGCCGCAGGCCGGCGCGGTGCTGATTCACGGCCGTCCGGTGGGGCGGCGCAGCGTGGGCGAGCTGGCGCGCGCGGTGGGCTACGTGTTTCAGAACCCAGACCACCAGATCTTCGCCCCCTCAGCCCGCGAGGAGATCGCCTTTGGCCCCCGCAACCTGGGGCTGAAGGGGGAGGCGCTGGCGCAGCGGGTGAGCGAGGCCCTGGCCGCCTTCGGCCTGCAGGAGGTGGCCGACCTGCCGCCGGCCGTGATGGGCTACGGCGTGCGCCGCCTGGTCACCCTGGCCTCGGTGTGGGCCATGCAGCCGGACATCTGGGTGTTGGACGAGCCCACCACAGGCCTGGACGCCCGACACACGGGGCAGCTTCTGGCGCAGCTGCGCAGCCTGGCCGCGGCCGGCCGCACGGTCCTCTTCATCACCCACGACCTGCGCCTGGCCGCCGAGATCGCGCAACGGGTGGTGGTGCTGCACCGGGGCCGGGTGGTGCTGGACGGCCCGCCGACGGAAGTGCTGGCCGACGCCGAGCGGCTGGCGCCCCTGGGCCTGCGTCCGCCTCCCATCGCCCGCCTCTCCGCTGCGCTCGCCGTCCACGGCTTCCCCCACCCCACCCTGACCGTGGACCAGTTCCTAGCAGCGTGGGATGCCGTGACAATGACCAATGGTCAATTGCCAATTGCCAATTGCCAATGAACCATCGTCCATCGCCCATTGAGCAGGGAGCAGGGAGCAGGGAGCAGGGAGCATTCGCCATTGACCATTGACCATTAGCCATTGACCATTGACTATTGACCATTGAGCATCGCCCACTGCCCATTGCCCATTAACCATTGCCCATTGGCCATTGACCATTGCCCATTGGCCATTGACCATTGACCATTAGCCATTGACCATTGACCATTGACCATGCTCTTCGACCTCTACGCCCCTACCGAGGGCTGGCTACACCGCCTGGACCCCCGCACCAAGCTGGCTATGGTGCTGGCCGGCGCCGCGTTGCTGGTGGCCATGGACAGCGCAGCGGCGCTGGGACTGGTCCTGTTGGGGGTGCACCTGCTGCTGCTCAGCTCGCGCGTGCCGTGGCGCCAGATCGCCTGGGTGTGGCGACAGCTGGCCCGGGTGGTGATCATCATCGTGGCGGTGTGGCCCCTGTTCGCTCGGCTGCCGGGGCCAGCCCTTTTGGCCGTAGGTCCCCTGGTGGTTACCCTGCCCAGCGTGTTGGCCGGCGTGGCCACCGCGCTGCGAGTGGTGGGCATGTCCCTGCTTTTCTTCGTGATCCTCTTCACCACGCGCCAGGACGCGCTGGTGCGCGGGCTGGTGAAGCTTGGGCTGCCCTTCGAGGCCGGGCTCACCCTAGCCATCGCCCTGCGCTACATCCCCACCCTCACCCACACCGTGGAGCAAATCCAGGAGGCGCAGGCCGCGCGCGGGTGGCAGGTGGAGCGGGGGGACGTCCTGGGTCGGCTGCGGGGAATGATCCCGGTGTTCGTGGCGCTGATCATCTCGGTGTTGCGCCTGAGCGACACGTTAGGCATGGCGCTGGCGGTGCGCGGGGTGGGCAGCAGCCAACCCCGCACCGTGTGGCGCGATATTCGCTTCGGCCCTTGGGACTGGCTAGCGTTGACCGTCACCATAGCGGGCGCCGCCGGGCTGTTGTACGCGCGCTTCGCCTGGGGAGTCGGCGCAGGGCTGTGAGCAGCCATCGCGCAGGAGCCGCGGAGCCAGCCCGCTCCAGCGCGAGCGCACGCGCAGGGGAAACCGGGGGAACAGGGCCAAGGACGCCCGGACGCCAGAGGGGAGAAAACGGAGCTACGGCAGCGCGCCGGCCTGGTTGAGGGTGCGGTAGAGCACTTGGGCTAGGAGGCGATGGCCAGCCTCGTTCGGGTGGCCAACGTCCAAGAAGAGGCTCCCCTGGCCGCCGGCCGCTGCGCCCTGAAAGGCCGGCAGCGGGTCCGCGAAGAGCCACCCCTCACGTCGAGCATAGCGACCCAGGGGCTCCTGGTAGAGGGAGGCGTCCACCCACGCGCGCGGGTCAACGATCCCGGCCTCCACCTGCCACCGCATGGGCACCGGCATCAGGGCCGTGGCCGCGCCGTAGGCCTGGGCAGTGCGGCGGATGTCGTCCAGCAGAGCCAGGGTGGTCTCCCAGCACACTCGACGGCCGGGCTCGCTCCAGTCGTTGGCGCAGGAGCCGCCGCCGGTGCCTCCCCCGCGGCGGGCCAGCAGGGCGAGCTGGACCAGCCGCGCCAGCGCGCTGCGCTGCGCCAGCCAGGAGCGCGGCGCCTCGCCCGTTGCCTGGCCCACGGCGCCCCACAGGTTGTCGGCCGCGTCGTTCAGGTGCACCTGGACGACCACCAAGTCGGGCTGCAGCCGGCCGGCCTCCTGCTCCAGCCATCGGGCCTGCTGCCAGGTGCCGTAGCCGCTGACGCCGGCGTTGATCACCTCGAAGCGCTG
>JANWYQ010000063.1 GCA_025055015.1 Caldilineales bacterium | reverse complement strand
GCGCTGGTTCAACTCCCCTGCCCCACCTGCAGGCACACGCAGTCCCCCGCCGCGGACAGCCGGAAGGGGGTGCCGGCCGATACCACCGCCAGCTTGGGGCTGATCAAGCTGGCCTGGCCGTCGGTGCTCTCCACCAACACCCGCCCCAGGTAGGCCATGATCAGGGTGGCCACGGGCCGCTGCTCCCACGGGCTGTGCCCTGTCCCTCGCCGCAAGGCCACGCTGTACGCGCCCACCTGGGCTATCGGATGCAGCCGAAAGTCGGTGCTGGCGCTGGCCGCCGCCTGCCCCACCACCACCTTCTGCAGCGTCTGCTCCTCCGCCAGGCCGTACAGTCGGCGCTTACCGTTCTGCGCATGGGCCAACAGCTTCGGCCGCAGCAGCAGCACCACCGCGCGCCACGGCGAGCTGGACCGATGGCCCACCCCCTTGGGCATCACCACCAGCTCCCCTGCGTGCAGGGTCAGCGAGCCCCACTCGCTGTCCATGGCCACCATCCCGTTCAGCACCAGGAATAGCTCGTCCTCGTCCAGGTGGCGGTGCCAGGCGAAGCGGCCATGCGAGACGTACACGTACACCCCCAGCTCGTCCACCTGGGCGGCCTCGATGGGCTCGAAGGGGCGGCGGAGCTGGGCAGCGACTTCCGACAGGTCAACGGTAGTGATCGCCATGGCGCGCCTCGCTGGGCCGATTATAGCCGATCTTTGCTGCGGCGCCTAACCGTCGGCGCAACCGCGGTTTGTGGGCCACTCCCTCCCGCGGTATAATGCGGCCTGCTGCCGGACGCCGAGCTCGGCGGCCTCCCTCGGTATGATCAACGCCTTCTCGCGCATCCCCCCCGTCACCCGCATCGCCCTGCTGGCAGCCCTGCTGGTGCCCCTGCTGATCGCCCTGGCCCTGGTCTTGGCCCAGCGCCGGCCGCCGCCCACGCCCCCGCGCATTGACCCCGTGGCCTTCGATCGCGCCCTGGCCGAGGGGGACGCGCTCCTGGCCGCCGGCGACTACGCAGCCGCGCTGGCCGCCTTTGCCCGCGCCGCCGAGGCCAACCCGGTGTCCGCCGTGCCCCTGGTGCGCGCCGGGCTGGTCCACGCCGCCCAGGGGGACGACGAGCAAGCCCTGCGCCAGTTCCAGCGCGCCATCGAGGCCGACCGCAGCCACGCGGCAGCCTACTACCAGATCGGCGAGGTCTATCGCCGCCAGGGCCGCGCCGACGACGCCCTGGCCCAATACCGCCAGGCGCTGCGGGCCAACCCCGCCTTCGCCGACGCCCACCTGCAGATCGGCGCCATCCACCAGGCCCGGGGCGACTTGGCTGCAGCCGCGGAGAGCTACAACCAGGCCCTTCAGGTGGCCGTCGGCAACCCCACGGCGCGCGCGGCGGCCCTCACCCGGCTGGGCAACCTGGAGGCGCAGCAGGGCCGAGTGGCGGAGGCCGTGGCCCTCTACCGCCAGGCCCAGGCCGAGGCGCCCACCTTTGCCGGCGCCTACCTGCAGCTGGGCCAGCTCTACCTCGGCCACGGCGACCTGGAGCAGGCCTTGGAGCAGTTCACCCAGGCCATGCAGCAGGCCCCTAACAACGCCGAGGCCCACCTCCTGCAAGGCCAGGCCCTGGTGCGCCTGGCCCGTCTGGACGAGGCAGAGCCGGCCCTGCGCGAGGCCGCCCGGCTGGCCCCGCGCGATCACCGTCCTCTCTTCTGGCTGGCCCGGCTCTACAGCGCGCGCGGCCGGTGGTCCGATGCCCTGGCCTTCTACCAGCAGGCCCTGGGGAAAGCGCCCGACAAGCGGGAGGTCACCCTGGCCCTGGCAGCCGCCTACCGCACCCTGGCCGCCTACAACCAAGCCATCGCCGAGTACCAGCGCCTGCTGACGGCCAACCCCGAGGACGTGGAGGTGTACGCCGAGCTGGGCGCCACCTACCGGCTCATGGGGGACGAGGCCCAGGCCCAGGAGGCCTTCCGGCAGGTGCTGGCCCTGGCCGCCGACCAGCCGGCCCAGGTCGCCCTGGCCCTCACCCGGCTGGGTAACCTGGCCCGCGACGCCGGCAACTACGACGAGGCGCTGCTCCGCTACCAGGAGGCCCTGCGCACCGACCCCACCTACGTGGGCGCCTACCTGCAGCTCGGCTATCTGCACGAGCTGCGGGGGGAGCAGGACCAAGCCCTCGTCGTCTACCAGCGGGCGGTGGAGGCAGCGCCCCAGAGCGCCGAGGCGCGGCTCAAGCTGGGGCAGGCCTACGCCCGCGCCGGCCGGCTGGCCGAGGCCGCCGAGCAGCTGGACCGGGCCCTGAAGCTGGACCCCCTGCAGCTCCGCGCGCTGCTGGACATGGGCCAGGTGATGTGGAACCAGGACCGCCGGGAGGCCGCGGTGGCCCAGTTCGAGGCCGCCGTGCGGCTCAACCCCAACCACGCCGAGAGCCGCTTCCGCCTGGGCCAGGCCTACCGGCAGCTGGGCGCGCTGCGCTCCGCCGTGCAGCAGCTGGAGGCGCTGCTGGCCCTGCAGCCGGCCGAGGAGCCCTGGCGCTCCCTGGGACAGGTGCAGCTCGGCCAGGCCTACCTGGAGCTAGGGGAGTACGGCCGGGCTGCCGAGGCGCTGCAGGCCGCCCTAGAGGCCAACCCGGCCAGCGCCGCCCCGGCCTACTACCTGGGCGAGGTTAGCCGGCTGCAGGGCCGGCTGGACGAGGCGCTGGGCTGGTATCGCCAGGCCCTGGCGCGCGACCCCGCCTTCCTGGACGCGGTGCTGCAGGCCGGCGAGCTGTACGCCGCCCAGGGCGACCTGGAGGCTGCCGCCGCAGCCTACCGGCAGGTGCTGGCCAACCCTGCTGCTGCAGCGCTGGCCCGCGCCTCCGCCCTGACCAAGCTGGGCAACCTGGCGGCCCAGCAGGGCGACCTGGACGAGGCCCGTCGTCGCTACGAGGCTGCGCTGCAGGCCGACCCCACCTACGTGGGCGCCTACGTGCAGCTGGCCAACCTGCTGCAGGCCCTGGGCGACGGCCAGGCCGAGCAGGCGGTGCTGGAGCGAGGGGTACAGACCCTGCCCACCAATCCCGACCTGCGCTACCGGCTGGCCCAGGCCTACCGCCGCAACGGCCAGCCGGCCAAGGCCCAGGAGCAGCTGGAGGCGGTGCGCGCCCAGGCCGCTGAGAACCCCCGCTACTGGCAGGCGCAGCTGGCCCTGGGCATCCTGTACGAGGACGCCGGCCAGATGGTGCAGGCCCTGGAGCAGTACTCCCGGACCCTGCAGCTCATCCCCTACAGCGCGGACGCCCAGTTCCGCCTGGCCCAAGCCTACCGCAAGGCCGGCCAGCCTCTGCAGGCTCTCGCCGCGTTCGAGAAGCTGCTGAGCATGGCCGGCGGCCAGGCCTACCCCGGCGCCTACGTGCAGATGGGCATGGCCTACGAGGCGCTGGAGCAGCCACAGCAGGCCGAGCAGATGTACCGCCAGGCCCTGGCCGTTGACCCCAAGCTGGCTGTGGCCTACTTCCAGATGGGCGACCTCTTCCGGCGCCAGGGGCGGCTCAAGGAGGCTATCCCCGCGCTGGAGCAGGCGGTGGCTTTGGACCCCGGCTACGTGGAGGCGCGGCTGCAGCTAGGCCTGGCCTACCGAGCCGCCGGCCAGGCGGAGAAGGCCCAGGCCATCGTGGACGAGATCCTAACCGCGGCCGACAGCGCGCCCCGCGCGCGGGCCCAGGCGTACCTGCAGCTGGGCAGCCTGGCCCGGGCCGCCGGCGACGTGGAGACGGCGATCGGCTACTTCCAGGCCGCCCTGCAGGCCGATCCCACGGCCGTGGCGGCCTATCTGCAGCTGGCGCAGATCTACGAGGAGCAGGGCCGGCCTGCCGAGGCATTGGCGCTGTACGAGGCCGCCGCAACCAATAACGACCGCAGCGCGGAGGCCTTCTTCCGCCTGGGCCAGGCCTATCGCCGGACCGGCCGCCTGACCGACGCCGTGCGGGCCCTGGAGCGCGCGGCGGAGATCGCGCCGGGCTACCTGGAGGTGTACCTGAACCTGGCCCAGGTGCTGGTGGACCTGGGCAACGTGGAGCGCGCCGAGATCATGCTCAACCGGGCCGTGACCAACGCGCAGCGCCAGCCGCTGGCGGTGCGCGCGCTGGTGCAGCGAGGCGAGCTGCGCCGCAGCCAGCGCCGCTACCAGGCCGCCATCGAGGACTTCAGCCAGGCCCTGGCCCTCGACCCGCAGAACCCCGCTGCGCTGGTGGGCTTGGGCGAGACCTATCGGGCGCGCGGCCAGCCGGAGCAGGCCCTGGCGCAGTACCAGAGGGCCCTGCAGGCTGACCCCCGCTACGCCGACGCCTACGTGAAGATGGGCCACGCGCGCCGCGACCTAGGCCAGGCCGCCGAGGCCGTGGCGGCCTACGGCCGGGCGGTGGAGCTCCAGCCCAACAACGCCTGGTACCGCGTCCTGTTGAGCGACGGCTACCTGGCAGCCGGCCAGCCGGCGCGGGCCCTGGAGGCCCTGGCCGCCGCTCTGGAGCGGCAGCCCGGCTACGCCCAGGAGGCGTGGTACCACATGCGGGTGGCCGCCGCGCGCCTGGCCGCAGGCGACCAGGCCGGCGCGCTGGAGGCCGCGCGGCAGGCCCAGGCCTTGGACAAGACGGGCGAGGGCCCGCTGCTCCTCCAGGCCGACATCCTGCGTGAGCAGGCACAGTGGCAGCGGGCGGCGGACCTGTACACCCAGGTGCTGGCCATCAACCCCAAGCGCAGCCAGGCCATGCGCGGGCTGGCCCTGGCCCTGGAGGCGCTGGGGCGGCCCCAGGAGGCCATCGCCCAATGGCGCGCCTACCTGGCCCAGGCGCCCAACGGCGAGTTCGCCGCCGAGGCGCGAGCGAACCTGCGCCGGCTCACCGGCAACTAGCCCACGGCCCATCCCCTCCCCTGTTACCCTTTCCCTGCAGGCGGTTGTTGCCCTATGACAACGGTGACCTTCCTCGGCGTCGGCGGCGCGATGGCCGCAGATCCGGCCGACAACCACACGGCCCTGGCCGTGCGCCACGGCCCCCACCTGCTGCTGCTGGACTGCGGGCCGACCATCATGCGCCAGCTGGAGCGCGTCGGCCTGACCGCGGGCGACCCCACCCACGTGGTCGTGTCGCACCAGCACGGCGACCACTCCCTGGGCCTGCCGATGCTGCTGCTGAACCGGGTGCTCTTTTGGCCCGACCGGCCGCTGGCGGTGTTGGCCGTCCCTTCGGTGCTGACCGTGCTCAAGCAGCTCACCCATCTGGCCTACCCCGACCTCGGCCGACGGTTGACGCAGACGGTGTCCTTCGTGCCGTTGGCCGAGGCGAGCGTCCAGCCGCTGCCGGACGCCGCCGAGGTCACCTACGAGCTGGCGCCGGGCAAGCACTCGGTGCCCTCCTGGGCCGTGCGCCTGAACTTCCCCGGTGGCCGCAGCCTGGTCTACTCGGCGGACACCGGTCCTGCGGCGACGGTGGCCCGGCTGGCTGCCGCCGCGGACCTGCTGGTGCACGACACCTACTACCTGGAGACGCCGGAGCCGTGGCTGGAGAACCACTCCAGCGCCGAGCAGGTGGCCGCTCTGGCAGAGACGGCCGGCGTGAAGGCGCTGGCCCTGGTGCACCGGGAGCTGACCGACGAGGCCTCGGCCGCCGCCTACGTAGCCGCAGCCCAGCGCCAGTTCTCCGGCCGGGTGTTTGCCCCCATGGCGGGGGACGCGTTCACGTTTTAGCATCCCACAGCGGAGTTCGTCGGGCCCGCCCCCCCCCGTGCGAACAAGCCGGCGCCGACGCCCCACCTACGGCGGCGGAGTTCGCACCCCCAGGTGCGAACAAGGCTGGCGCACCAATCCAGGGCCCGGACGCGCCGCGCCGGCGACGGGCCCCTTTCGGCCAGGGGAGGCCGGTCGCCGGCGCAGCAGCGAAGCGGACCGATCGGCGCTTACTTGACGGGGATGATAGTCACCTTGCGGTGCTCGCCCTCGCCGAAGCTCTGGGTGGTGACGCCGGGGTAGTTGCGCAGCGCGATGTGCACGATGCGGCGCTCGCGCGCAGGCATGGCCTCCAGGGTGACGGCGCGGCCGCTGCTGACGGCCTTCTCCGCCATGCGCACCGCCAGCTTGCGCAGCTGGTCCTCGCGACGCGCCTTGTAGCCCTGCACGTCCACCTCCACGTTCACCCAGCGGCGCAGCCGGTGGTTCACCATCAGCCGCAGCAGGTACTGGATGGCGCCCAGGGTCTCGCTGCGGCGGCCGATCAGCACGCCCAGGTCCTCGCCCTCGATGTTCAACACGATGGGCGCCTCGTCCCCCTCTTCCCCTGCGCCCGTGCGCTCCACCACGCGCACGGTGGCGCGCACGCCCATGCGATCCAGCATGCCTTGCAAAAGCTCCACCGCGGCCTCGATGGCCTCAGCGTCGGCCGGGGAACGGGGAGCGGCGGGGGGCTGGGGCGCAGGCGCGGCCGCGGCTGGAGCTGGGGTGGTCGGCGGAGGCGCCGACGCCGCGGGGGGCGGAGGTGGCGGGGGCGTCGGCGTCGCCAGGGGGGTGATGCGCACGCGGGCGTCCTCGGCGCCGAAGCCCAGCAGGCCGCGGCTGCCCTTGCTGAGCACCTCAATCGTGACCTGGTTTTGCTTCAGGCCCAAGGCAGCCAGGCCGGCCTGGATCGCCTCTTCGACAGTCTTGCCGTGAAATTCGGCCCCGGTTGAGGACGTCATGGACTATCTCTTCTTCTTGCGCAGCTTGCGTCGCCGGCCGGCGCTCATCTCAGGCGCAGGAGCGGCCTTGGCCGCCGCAGGCTCAGCAGCGCTCCCTTTGGGGTTGGCCGCCGTGGCCGACGCGCTGGACGGAGCCGGGGTTGCCTTTGGGGCGCTGCCCTTGGTGGCTGCCGGAGCGGGCTGGGCCGGCTTCGCGCCGGGGATCAGCCCGGCCCATCCGGTGGTCAGGCCCTGCTGGATGATCTGCAGGATGTTGGAGGTGACCCAGTAGAGGGTGAGGCCGGACGGCACCAACAGGGTGATGTAGCCGAACATCAGCGGCATCAGCATCATCATGGTGTTGGTGGAGCCGGGCAAGGCCGTGGGGTTGGCGGCTTGGCTCATGCGCTGCAGCGCGATTTGGGACACCACGTACAGGATGGGCAGCCAAAGGTAGGGCAGCACCTGGGGCGAGAGCAGGTGGGAGAGGGTGAGCGGCGTCAGCCAGCTCATGCCGGCGAAGTACTCCGGAAACGCCAGGTTGGGGATCCAGAGGAAGGGCTCCTGCAGCTTAGGTCCCAGCGCCAGCAGGGCGAAGTAGAACGCAAACAGGATGGGCATCTGCAGCAGGATGGGCAGGCAGCCCATGGCGGGGTTGACGCCTGCCTCCCGATACAGCTCCATCTGTTTCTGCGCCAGCTTCTCCCGGTCCTTGCCGTACTTCTCCTGGATCTCCTTCATCTGCGGCTGGAGCTCCTGCATCTTGCGCATGGAGTCCAGCTGTTTCTTGGTCAGCGGGTAGAGCAGCAGCTTGAGCAGAATAGTGACCAGGATGATGGAGAGCCCGATGGACGCTATCCCCAGGGGCGCCAGGACGCGGTCGTTGAAAAAGCTAATGGCTGCGGCGATCGGCAGGGCTAGGGGCCGGATCCACATGGGCGGCATGGGCACGCCGTCCTCCATCACCGGCGCGCAGCCCGACAGCACCACCGACAGCGCCAGCAGCAGCACAATCAGGCCTACGGCCCGCACTTTGCTCATGGCAGGTCTCGCTTGTTGGGATTGAACAGGGTCTTCAGGGTACAGGGTCGTAGCCCCCTTGGTGGAACGGGTGGCAGCGGCTGATGCGCTTGATCCCCAGCCAGAGCCCTTTGAGCACGCCGTAGCGCTGCACCGCCTCCAGGGTATAGTTGGAACAAGTGGGGTGGTAGATGCAGCTCGGCGGCAGGAGGGGGGAGATGAAGCGTTGATAGAGGCGGATCAACAGAACGACCAGGGCTTTCATGGTCTGTGCTGCCTCACGGCGCTCCAGAGTTGGACGCAGGGCTTGACCGATCGCAACGGGGAAATCCATCGGCGGCTCCAGGCTCTCTCCGAAGCTCTACCGAGCGGCGTTTTCACTCTGCCAGCGTTTGGGAGGGCGAAGGATGGGCCAGCAGCTGGGCTCGGCGCAGCGTGCGCTCGCAGGCTCTTTCGATCTCGGCGTAGGTAGCGTGCGCTGCCGGCTGGCGGGCGATGAACACCACGTCGAACCCGGAGGCGATCTGGCCCAGCCGCAGCCGGACGACCTCTCGCATCCGGCGGCGCACCCGGTTGCGCACGACCGCCTTGCCTACTCGCTTGCTCACCGAGAAGCCGAAACGACTGTAGGGCAGCTCGTTGGGCAAGAGGCACATCACCAGCAGGGTGTCAGTCCAGCATCGTCCCTCCTGGCGCACCTGGGCGAACCGGTCACGGTCTCGCAGCCGGGCCATGCGTTTCATGGCCTGTTGTCCCGGCCTCCCTGCGTTCCTCGGGGGCAGCCCACTTTACCAGTCGCGCTTGCGATAGCTCACGGTGGGCACCAGGCGATGGCGGCCCTTCAGCCGGCGCCGCTTGATGACGTTGCGGCCGTCGGTGGTGCTCATGCGGCTGCGGAAGCCGTGCACCCGCAGCCGGCGCTGAACTTTCGGTTGGTAGGTCCTCTTGGGCATGAATACCTCGCTCTCTCAGGGTAACTCTAAACGCCAAAAAAAGCGGGGAGGCCTTGCGCTCTCCTCGCCCGCTTTTTCGTGTCTGCTGAAAGTGTGGAGTGGCTTCGTCGAAACGCTCCAGGGCGACCACAGTTGCCCCCGGAGGGCGATGGCATTATACCTGGCCCTCAGGCATCCGTCAAATCATCGCTGCGGTTCGGCCCGCGCGCGGCAATTTCGACCAGCTCATCCGTCGGGCCGTCGTGGGGTGAGCCTGTCGAACCCACCACGGCTCGGCTCAGCGGCCCTCGTCCCTGGGCCGCGGGGACTCCGGCCGCGGCACCAGCAGGTTGACGACGCGGTCAATCAGCTCTAGCACCAGGTTCTGGCGGAAGCCGGCGACCACCGCCAGGGTGGCCGGCAGCAGCTTGGCGCCCAAGGTGGCCTCTGGGCTTCCCAGGTCCACCTGGACGACCAGGAAGCCGGCCGCCATGATCAGGTAGACGATGCCGCCCAGCACCATGCCCAGGACCGGCTGCTCCAGGTACCACAGGAGCTCGTTCTTGTCGAAGTCGCGGCGCACCGACACGTGGTAGTGCAGCGACCAGAGGCCGCTGGTCGCGCCGCCGATGCCGCCCCAGGCCAGGGTGCTGATGAGGATGACGCCCAGCGCCGCGGCGGCCGGCTCGGCCCGCAGCAGGTAGGCCATCCACCCCGCAAACCCGGTGTTGGGGACGATGGTGATCAACGCAAAAATGCTCAGCACCGCCAGCCAGCCGAGGAAGTAGCCCATCAGCCGCGGCCCGTAGTGCGCGCCCCACGTCTGGGCGTGCTCCACCCGGGTCAGCATGGCCCGAATCTGGTTCACCAGGTACTCGATCTCGGCCACCTGCTCCGGCTCCAGCAGCAGCATGTGGCGGGCCTTGCGCAGCGCTTCAAAGGCGATGCTGGCCTCGTCCTCGCCGCTGAGCACCTCCACGGCGCGCTCGTACAGCCGGTCAATCTCCCGGTCCAGCTTCTCCAGGTCGCGCTGGCGGACGCGCTGAAGGATCTCCGCGGCCTCAGCCTCGGTCAAAGGCTCCTTGGGGCGTCCAAGGACCTTCTCCTCCTCGGGCACGGCCCGCTCCGGGGGGGAGCCGGGAACGGTGGTGACCGGACCGCTCACGACGGCGCCCGGTGCGCCCACCTTGCGCGGCTCGGCGGGCGGCTTGGCAGGCGCAGGTGTGGCAACGGCGGCGCCGGGCGCTGTGGCGCCGTTGCTCGGCGTGGGTTTGGCAGGTTCTGGCATGGCGGGCGCCTCCGTGGGCGGGGAAACGGGCGCCGGGGAGACGGGCGTCGCCGCCTCGGCCCCGGGCGTCGGTTGGTCGGATGGAGGGTGGGATGGCGCCTGGCCTTCCGCTGGTGGCGCCGATGCACCGGGCGACGCGGGCGGCCCCTCCTGCTCGGGGATATCGAGGGTCGGTATGGCCGGCGGCGAGGCGGGCGCAGCTCCCCCGCTGTCAGCGTCGGGCAGGGGCGGCACGTCCAGGTCAGGGGGCGACGGCGGCGCCACGGTGGAGGCCTCGGAGCCGGTGAGCGGCGGCAGGCCGGCCGCCAAGTCGGCGTCGCCGTCGAAGGAGATGCCCCCCTCCTCGGTGGGTGAGGGCCGTGGAGGCAGGGGTGGAACGTCCAGCTCCAGGTCAGGACTGCCCAGCGCGCTGGCCGGGATGGCGGTGGTGCGCGGCTCGCGGGCGGCCGCTGCCCCGGGCGAGCTAGCGGCGCCGTTCGCGGCCTTCTCGTTGCCTGGGCTTTCGCCGAAGAGCAGGTCAACCCCTCGGCCCAGGAGCTCTGGGCCCATGCCCTTCACGCTCACCCGCTTCGACATGGTGCGATCCTTTCGCTAAAGAACCGTGGGGGCAACCAGCGTGGCCAAGGGCCAGGCCACGAGTTGGTCCTCCCGCTGCGATTGGTAGACAGAGTCGGGGGCGGAGCCGGCGATCAGCACCGGCACGTAGACAACCTGAAGCGGCGCTTCGGCGGCGGGGGGCTGATCGGGATGATCAGCAGGGGTGGTGGTCTGGTCGGTCAAGGAGCGCCTCCTGAGAGCGATGAAAGCAGCGATGCGGCGCTGATAACAGATGTCGTCTGATTATGACTACTATAAGCCAAGCCGCCGTTTTTGTCAAGCCCTGTTATGTGAAATTTCGGTCGGTTTGCAAAAATCGTCCAGGGCGGTAAACGGCTGTCCGCTGCACGTTGCGCTGCCTCAGGGCGCCCTCGCCTCCGCTGCGGCGCCTGGGGATTGCGGCGCCGAGTCGTCGGCTCCGGCCAAGCCCAGGTCGGCGGCGATGCCCTGCAGGGCGGCCAGCACAAAGCCGATGTGCTCGTCCAGGTCCTCGCCTAGCTCGGCGGTGAAGGCCTCGATCTCGTGGCGGTTGATGGCCGCGGCGAAGGCCTTGTCCTTCCACTTCTTGCGCACCGACTTGACCGTCACGTCCCGCAGGTCCTTGGTAGGGCGCACGTAGCCCACGGCCATGATCAGGCCGGTGAGCTCGTCCACCGCCACCAGGGCGCTGTCCAGACGGGTGGCGCGCGGCACGCCCAGGTAGGGCGCGTGGCCCTCCACGGCGTGGATCAGCTCCGGCGGGAAGTCCAGCTCACGGAACAGGCGCAGGGCCGTGCGCGGGTGGCCGTTGACGGGGTCGTCCATGTCGGGGTAGCGCTCGAAGTCCAGGTCGTGCAGCAGCCCCGTGATGCCCCACAGGTCCTCGTCCTCGCCGTACTTGCGCGCGTAGGCGCGCAGGGCCGCTTCCACGGCCAGCATGTGCTTGCGCAGGCTGTCGGACTGCACCCACTGGCAGAGCAGGTTCCAGGCTTCTTCCCGGCTGGGCAGCGGCATGGGCTCCTCCTTGTCACCAGGCTATGGGCCCTATTCTACCTACGGTAAGCCAGCAGGCCAAACCGCAAGACTTTGACATTGCGAACAAGTGTTCGTATAATGGAGCTGTGATCGTTCAGCGTTCCCTCGACCTACACGAGAAGATCGAGCTGTTGGGCCAGCAGGCGCAGTACGACCTGTGCGAGGCGGCCGGCCAGCCTGTGCCGCTGCCGGACCACGGGGCGGCCGGTCACCCGCGGGTGCCGGACGTCAGCCGCTCGGTGGCCACCGTCATCGGCCGCGGGGGACGGCCGGTGCCGCTGCTGCGGGTGCTGCAGACCAGCGCGTGCGAGAAGAACTGCTACTACTGTCCTTTCCGCGCCGGCCGCAGCCTGCGCCGGGCCACCCTGCAGCCGGAGGAGCTGGCGCTGGCCTTCGACCAGATGCAGCGCAAAGGGCTGGTGCAGGGGCTTTTCCTGAGCTCCGGCATCGTGGGGACGGTGCGCAGCATGGACCGCATGTTGGCCACCGTGGAGCTGGTGCGCCGCAAGTACGGCTGGCGGGGCTACGTCCACCTGAAGCTGTTGCCCGAGGCCGAGGAGGCGCAGGTCGAGGCTGCGGTGCAGCTGGCCGACCGAGTGTCGGTGAACTTGGAGGCGCCCAACGAGGTCCGCCTGGCGCGGCTGGCGCCCAAGAAGGACCTCGCCCACGGCCTAGTGGAGCCGCTGCGCCGCGCCTGGCGCATCGTGCAGCAACAGCGCCGGGCCGGCCGCCGCGTGGTCAGCGCCGGCGCCAGCACCCAGTTCGTGGTCGGCCCGGCAGGCGAGAGCGATCGGGAGCTGCTGGTCGCCAGCCAGATGCTCTATCGGGAGGTGGGCCTGCGCCGGGCCTACTACTCCGCCTTTCACCCGGTGCCCGACACGCCGCTGGAGGACGCCGCGCCAACCTCTCCCCTGCGGGAGCATCGCCTGTACCAGGCCGACGCCATGCTGCGGCAGTACGGCTTCCGCGCCGAGGAGCTGCCCTTCGATCGGGACGGCAACCTCCCCCTAGACCGAGACCCCAAGCAAGCCTGGGCCGAGGCGCACCCGGAGCTGTTCCCGGTGGAGGTGAACACGGCGCCGCAGTCGTTGCTGCTGCGGGTGCCGGGGATCGGCCCGCGCAGCGCGGCCGCCATTGTCGCCGCCCGCCGCCAGGCCGCGCTGCGCAGCCTGGAGGACCTGCGCCGGCTGGGCGTGCGCACCGACCTGGCTGCAGCCTACGTGCTGCTGGACGGCCGTGCGCCGCTGAGGCAGCTGGCGCTTTCTGTGTAGCAGCCGGTTGAGCACAGCGACCGGCGCGCCGTTACGCGCCGTCAACAGAAGGCCCCTGCCCCCTCGTCGGGGCAGGGGCCTTGCTTTGACCTACCGGTTGCTACCTGGGTAGCCTCCTCAGGCAGGGCGTTTCGCCGCGTTCGCCGGCCCGCGCCTCTCCATCTGGCAAGGCCTGAGCCTAGCGCCCCGAGCCCAGGCCGCCCGGCAGGAGCCGGCGCCAGCCCTCCGGCTTCTGCTTGCGGCGTCGGCGCTGCGAGTCGTTCTCGCCCTTGCCTTCGTCGTCGTGGGCGTAGTACTGATGGTAATAGTAGTAGTAATAGTAGTAGTAGCCGTCTCCGCGGGGCTGCAGGCGGTTGAGGACAACGCCCAACACCTTGGCGCCCACCTTCTCCAGCGCGTCCTTGGCGTTGACAGCCAGAGGGCGGCGGGTGCCGCCTGCCTCCACTACCATCAACACGCCGTCCACCTGGCGGGCCAGGATGGCCGCGTCGGTGACCGCCAAGGCCGGCGGGCTGTCCAGCAGCACCACATCGGCCTGCTGCTTCAGGTCCTCCAGCAGGGCGGCGAAGCGCTCCGAGCCGATCAGCTCTGCCGGGTTGGGGGGCAGGGGACCGCTGGTCAGCACGCTCAGGTTCTCGATGCGGGTGGGCTGCAAGAAGCCATCGGCCACGGAGGTGCCCTGCAACAGCGCTGTGGTCAAGCCCACGCTGTTGGGCAGCCCGAAGAAGCGGTGCAGGGTAGGCCGGCGTAGGTCGGTGTCCACCAGGATCACCCGCTGGCCCTGCTGGGCCATGACGACGCCCAGGTTGGCCAGGGTGGTGCTTTTGCCCTCGCCGGGGTTCGGGCTGGTGGCCATCAGCGTGCGCGGGGGGTTGTCCAGCGCCGAGAACTGGATGTTGGTGCGCAGGATGCGGTACGCCTCCGCCGTGGGCGACTTGGGGTGCAGCGCAGTGACCAGCTTTTGGTCGGGGGTCTCGCCCTCGATCACCGTGATCGCGCCCAGGGTGGACGCCTCCATGGCCGCCTTGATGTCGTCCGGGTTCTTAAGGGTGTCGTCCAGGTAGTCCATCAAGAAGGCGGCGCCCAGGGCCAGCAGGAAGCCGATGGCGGCGGCCAGCAACACGGTCATGCCGCGGTTGGGGCCCACGGGCGTGGTGGGCAGCGCGGCCGGCTCCACCACGCTGAGGGTGTTGATGCCCCCTTCCAGGAAGGTGAGAAGCTGGGCGTAGTTGGCCTGGTAGGTGTTCAGCTTCTGCTCCAGCGCCGCGATCTGGTTCTGGGTGTCGGCGATCTGCCGCGCGCTGAACATGTTGGCTAGCTGTTGCTTCAGGTCCTGGATGCGCGCGTTGGTGTCGTCAATGGCCTTCTCGATCTCCTGGAGCTGGCGGTTGACGAAGTCGCGGCGCTCCTGCTGCTGTCGCTCCGGCGCGCTGGGGCTCTGCTCGATGAGCTGCTGGGCCAGCTCGTTGGCCACAGCCTGGGCGCGCTCCGGCACCGTGTCCACCACGCTGATCTCGATGAGCTGGGTGTTGGGCACCAGCGAGACGTTGTACTGCGGCAGCCAGGTCAGCCCTAGGGCCTGCTTGGTGGCCTCCTGCACCGGCTGGCGCTTGGCGATCTCGGCGTAGGTCTGGGCCAGCTGCTGGCCCAGCCACACGTCGTTGCCCGTGGGGTTGGGGTCGGCCAGGGATCGCCCCACCATCAGCGTGGTCTTCGCCCTGTAGAGCGAGGGCTGCTGCTGCACGGCGATGAAGCTGGAGATCATGGCCACCAGCGTGGACGCCGCGATCAGCCACCACCACTTGCGAATCGTGTTGAAGTACTGCTTGAGCTCCATAGACGACCTTCCCTCGGTCTTACCCTACCAAATCCAAACCGGGTCCCAGTCATTGTACTCGCTGTTGCTCACATTGCGCAAACCGCTGCCGTCCGCGTTCATCACCCACAGCTGCCGACGGCCTGCGGTGCGGTTGGAGTAGAACAGGATCTGGCTGCCGTCGGGCGACCAGGCCGGGTGGCGATCCCACTCCCACGTGTTGAAGGTGAGCCGCTGCAGGCCCGTGCCATCTCGGTTCACCACGTAGAGCTCGTCGTTGCCGTCCATGTCCGACACGAAGGCGATGCGCTGGCCGTCGGGAGACCAGGCCGGGTCGAAGGTGGCGCCGTTGACGTCCAGCAGTCGGCGCAGGGTGCCTTCCGCCTGGTCTACAGCGTAGATCTGCGGCCGGCCGTAGAGGTCCCGGTCCACCACCAGGCGCACCTGGCCGTCGGGCGACAGCCCCTTGCGGCTGACGGCGGCCAAGTAGGAGGGCATGTCCATGGTGGTGACAGCCTCGGCCTGTTGACAGCCCTGCGCCGAGGCGACGCAGTCGGCCCTGGCCTTGAACAGCTTGGGCTGGCCGCCCTCGCGCGTGGAGCGGAAGACGATGGTGTTGCGCATGCGCGGCGCGATGGCGCTCTCGGCAGCCACGGTGGGCAAAGGAGTGGCCGTCGGCGTGGCCGTAGGGGGCGCAGCAGTGGCGTAGGGCAGCAGGCCGGCCAAGGCCTCGATGGTGGCCAAGGCAGCCCGGTACTCGGCCGTGGCCAGGTTGGCCGGCTCCGGCACGGGGGTGGCCGTGGGGGTGGGCGTGGCTGCGCCCGGCGGCAGGGGCGTGGGCGGGCCGGCGGCCACGCGGGTCAGCTCGGCGATGTAGCGGGCCACCAGGGTGGCGGCGTTGGCCGGCGTGGGGGTGTTGGTGATCACCACGGGCGGCCGGGTGGGGGTGGCCGTCACCGCGTTGGCAGGGATCGGCGTCCAGGTGCCGGTGGTCAGTGCCTGCGCCGTGGCGTAGACTGCGATGGCCGTGGCCGTGGCCACGTTGGCCGGCGTGGGCGTGGGCACGATCACCGGCGGCAGGCCGGCCAGCAGCCGCGCGGCCTGCACGGTCTCCATGTTGGCCGGCGTGGGGGTGGCGGTCACCATGCTGCGCGGGGTGGGCTGCGGCGTGCCGTAGAGGGTGGCGAAGGCGGTGGCCGTTTGCGCCATGGCTGCAGCGGTGAGCACGTTTTCCGGCGTGGGCGTGCTGGTGACCACGATGTAGTCCTGGGTGGGCACCGGGGGTGGGGTGGGCGGCGGCGGGCCGGCGACGATGATCAGCTTGGGGCCGTTGTCCCGGGTGGCCGGCCCGTAGCCGCTGTCCCAGGTGAAGAGGTTGTCGGCGCCGGCCTGGGGGCCGTCAATGCGGAAGGCGATCAGCGTCTGCTGGTCCACCAGCGCCCGCTCCAGCAGGGCCCGCTGCTCGGCGTTGAACCGCAGCTCCTGGACGGCGAAAGGCGCCAGCTCGCTCTGGGCGATGGCAGGCACCAGGGACTGGAAGATGCGGGCGTTGTGGATGTCCTGGAAGTTGCGCCGCGGCCAGTCCTCGTTGATCTCCGGCGCCAGCCAGCGCACCTGCCAAATGTCCGCGGCGTTGGGGTTCAGCCGGCTGTCGTCCAGGCCGGTGAGGACCAGGGTGACCGAGCGGATGGGCGCGCCGCGCGGCACCCGGGAGAGGTCGAACTGCATGGCGCTGTGGACGATCTCCCCCTGGAAGATGCCGGCGTGGAGGTAGGAGTCGCCGAAGTGGTTGCCGCGGCTCTCGTTGCTGCCGACCCAGCCCACGGCGTTGGCTGCCGGGGTCAGCACCAGGCGCACTTCGTCGGCGGCCGGGGTGGGCGTCGGCGTGGGCTGGGGGGGGGCGACCACGGGCACGGCCTGGGTCTCGACAGGGGGCGGGGTGGGCCAGGCGGGGGAGCCCAGGGGAGTGGGCTGCGCTGCCGCGGCCGGTGTGGGCAAGGCCGGGGGCCGTAGCAGGCGGCTGAGCTGCCATCCGGCCAGGACCAGCAGGAGCAGCGCGGCAAGGCCGGCCGTCAGCCACACGGGGGGCAGGGAGCGCCAGGGCTGCCGGGGCTGCGCTGCCATCTCGGCGGCCTCCTCCGGCAAGGCCATCAGGCCGCTCTCCCGCGCCCGGAAGCGGGGACACTGCGGGTGCTCTGCCGTCAGGCAGAAGCGCATCTGGAAGTCAACGTCGGGCGCGTGTTCAGGGCCCTCGGGCAGCGCAAAGCAGCGGTGGCTCTCGGTGGCGTAGCTGTAGCGCAGCGAGGGGTCAGTCTGGAGCCCGACGTACGGACAGGCGGGAGCGGATGAGGGCATGGACAGAAAACGTTCGCAAGCCTCCCAAGGGCTGCCATGGGACGGCGTCGGCAGCCGGGATTATACCACCGGCCCCTCTTACGCCCAATTCACGTGCGGTCCGGCTGTGGAGGCGCTGCGGCCAGGGCGAGGCGTTCGGTCAGGAAGGGCCACACGGCCGGCGTCGGCGCGAAGCGCAGGGTGTAGACGGGCACGCGGGTGGCCAGCTGCTCGGCCATCCGCAGCCAGGCGTCGGCGCTGTCCACCCGCTCGACGGCCACCTTCTCGGTGCCCAGCAGGGCCAACACCGCCTGGCCGGGGTCCAGCGGCGCCAGCTCGAAGGCCATGGCGTGCTCCAGCAGCAGCACGGCGCGCAAGGGCGCCCGGCGGTTGGCGCGCTGCACCAGGTCCGGCGGCGTGCTGGCGCCCCAGAAGGGGGTGCTGAGCAGCGCAGGCTGCGGGTCGGCCAGCCAGGCCACCAGGTTCTCGTCGGTGAACACGTCGGCGCAGCCCTGGGCCAGGCGGGCCAGGGTGGTCTTGCCGGCGCCGGAGGGGCCGCAGCAGGCCAGGCCGTGGCCGTGGAGCACAATGGCCGCGCCGTGCAGCAGCAGGCCGTAGCCGAGGCGAGGCAGCGCCTGCATCAGGATATAGGCCATAACCCGCTCCACCGCCGAGGCGGACCACTCGGGCGCGGGCGCGCTGACCTCGGCGCGGCGGCCGTCCAGGTCAATCCAGCCTCGGTGGGGGCCGATGGCGAAGCGGGTGAGCGGACCCTCGTGCGCGATCCAAGGCGCAGCGCTCTCGGCGTCCGGCTGCGCGCTGATCCGAACGCGCCAAGTGGCCTCGTCGGCCGGTCCATTCTCGGCCGGGGACAGGAACTCGCCGTAGCGACTCGCCAGGGGCTCGGTCCAAGCGGTCGAAGGCCCCTCCAGCCAGAAGCGCATGCCGGCTACGCCAACGACGAGCGTCATGGCTTTCTCCGGCGCGCCTGCAGCGCCTCCAGCGGGCGAAGGGCAGCGCGGCCGGCCAGCCAGGCGGCGTAGCGCGGCCGCGCGCGGGGGGGCAGGACTCGCCAGCTCGCTCGCGCGCGGCGCCACCAGCGGCCCGGCTGCTCGTCTCCCACGCCCCAGGTGGCCCGGGCCACGGGGTCGCCGGCTAGGGCCTCCAGCCGGTCCAGGGCCTGCGGCGGCAGGGGCGTCCCCAGCCAGCGCTGCGCGGCCAGCAGGGAAGCTTGCAGCGCCAACCCCAGCCGCCACGCCTCGGCCAGGTCCAGGACCAGGTCCCAGCGCAGGCTCGGCAGCCGCGCCAGCCGGTCCAGGTCCACCAGCCAGATCAGGCGCAGGCTCTGGCTGTGGTGCAGGGCCAGGTGGGCAGCGCCGTGCAGCAGCAGGACGGCGGGGTCGGGCAGCCAGGCGTTGGGCAGGTGGCCGGCGGGCCGCGCAGTGCGCCAGAGCTCGGCGGCGTTCAGCGTGGCCACGTGGAAGGGGGACTCGACCAGCGACCAATGCAGCTCCACCAGCAGGCCGCGGCGCGGCCCTTGGTCGGCGCAGACCAGGGGGAGCTCGGCGCGGTAGCGCTGCAGCCAGCCCCTGGGCCGGTCAAGGCTCGGGCTGCGGTAGTTCAACGCCTCCAGCGCAGCCACAGCAGCGGACGCGTCGTCGGGCCGCACCAAAAGGTCCAGGTCGTTGACCAGCCGCTCGGCCAGGCTGGCGTAGACCAGGCGGGAGGCGGCCAGCCCCTTGAGGAGCATGAAAGCCGCGCCGGCCGCCGCCAATGCCGCAGCGATGCGCTCCAGCTCCTCCTCCAGCCCGAAGCTGCGCACGGCGTTGGCGTAGTACGCGGCGTCCAGCCGCTCGCGCACCGGAGGCGCCAGGGCGTCCCAAGCGATGCTCTCGCGCAGTCGGCTGCGCAGAAGCGGCAACAAACCGTGGCGGTCCAAGGCCGGCCAGGCGGCTTCCCAGTCCGCTTCGGCAGGGGGCGGGGAGGCCGGCGCGGCGTCCGGGCGCAGGGCGGTGGCCAGCCAGGCCAGCCACGGCTCGGGCAGGACGGCGTCGGCAGCCACGCCGAAGGGGGCCACCAAGGGAGGGAAGTGCGGGGCCAAGGCGCTCTCTCTTCTCACAGGGGAGCGGTCATTCGGTCGTGCAGGCAAAACGGCAAGGCGGCAGCCGTGCTCCTTCCGCCGATCGGCTGCCTAGCGCCGCGCGGGCACCAAGGGTAGGTACAGGGGCTTGCTCTGCCGGGGCAGCCGCAGCTTGAGGGCCGGATCGCCGAAGAGGACGGTGGTGTCAATCACGTCGGGCCAGGCTTGAGCGGTGGCCGCGAAGTGGGCGCGCGCGGAGTCCACGGCCGGGCCCACGCGCGCAACCCGGTCCCGGAAGATGGCCTGGGCCACCCCCTGGTTCAGGGCCTGCAGCGCCAGGCCGATGTGCAGGCCGCTGGGGGAGAGGTCGGCCACGGCCCCGCGGCCGGGGGTGAGCAGCAGCACCTCGCCCAGGGCCTGGGGATTGCGGCCGTACTGCCCGCTGCCCTGGATGCCGATGAAGTAGCCGGACCAGCAGCCGTAGTGGGCGGTGAGGGGGAGGCGCTGGTTGGGCTGGAGCTGGGGCGGGGCCAGGACGTCGTACATGGCCACGGAGCCCCAGCGGAACTGGGAGGCGTGTCCGAACCACTGCAGGTAGAGCGCGCCCTGGTTGAAGGCCGCCTGGATGGCGCTGCGCATCTCGGCGCCGGTGTCGTGGGCGGCGTCCATGCGGTAGTAGATGGCCTGGGCTGCGTAGCCGTTCGCCTCGGCCAGCAGCCGCGCCGGCTCGCTGAGGGCGTGGAAGTTGCCGTCGCGGTTGGCGTAGTCGTCGGCCACGAAGACGGCGCGGCGCTGCCAGTCGCCGGCCGCCGCAGCGGTCTCGTAGGCCAGGATCTTCTGCACCACGGCGGCCACGTCGGCCGGGCTCTGGGCGGGGATGCGGCCGACGTGCATGTCGGGCAAGTAGTCGCTTGGGCCATCCACGCTGACGTAGCGGTTGTCGGCCGCGGTCTCGCCGATCCAGGGGTCCACGTGGACCAGGTAGGGCGGGATCAGGTTGGGCAGGTTGGTGCCGGCGGCGTTCTTGAAGTCGTAGTGGCCGTCGCCCACCAGCAGCACGTAGGCGGGAGGCGCCTGGCCGGCGTTCCAGTGGTGATAGGCGTAGGCCAGGAAGCGGCGGATGGCCTCGGGGTCCACCCGGCCGGCGCTGAACTCGTCGTAGATGTCCTGCACGTCCACCTTGGCCACCCGGAACCCCTCGGCCGCACGATGGTCTAGCAGCGGCTGGACTGCGTCCCACAGGCTGCGGTGGACCACGGCGATGTAGTCGGCGGTGTGGTCAGGGCTGCGCCAGGCGGAAGGGGCGTCCACCTCCACGGCGATGGGCGCCAGCAGGCCGGCGTCGGTGGCCAGGGCGTAGCTGGGCGGCGGGGCGTCGGCGGGCCAGGCGTCCCACAGGTGGGCCGTGAACGTGGCGCCGTCGGCCGCCGTGGTCAGGCTGCCCAGGCGCACGGGCTGCCGCGGGTGGCGCACGTCGTAGGCCCGCACGGCGCTGCTGCCAAAGCCGGTGACGGCCAGGCGCATGCGCTGTCCGGCGACGGCGAACCCCTCCACCACGATGTGGTCGTTCTCGGCGTCGGGCCGGGCGGGGTAGCTCAGCCGCACCCAGTCCGGCGAGACCCAGTAGTAGGCCAGGCCGGGAAGCTGGCCCAGGGCCGCCTCCAGGGTGAGCGCAGGGGTGGCTGCGTCCAGCCAGGCTGCGGGGAAGAGGGCCTCGGCTCGGTGGAGAACGCGGCCCTTCCACTGGAAGAGGCCCAGGGGCCGGTCGTTGACCCGGATGGCCACGGACTGGTCGGGGTCGGCGTTCTGGGCCACGCCGCCGTGGAGGGAGGCCACGACCCTGGCCGTGCCTGCGAACACGGGGTCGTCCAAGGCGAGGGGGTAGGTCACGGCGGCCACGGGGGCAGCTGCGTTGGGATAGAGGGGGTTGTCGAACCAGTGGTCGGCGTCCTGCGGCAGAGGATAGGTGCTGTAGTAGCTGCGGTCGTGCTCGATGTGCAGGGTCTGGGTGATGGCGGCGATCAGCGGCGCGCTGCCGTCCGGCGGGACGCTGCGCCCGGCCATGCGGGGGCCGCCCGCGCCGCCGTAGGCGAAGCGGTAGATGTTGGTGGTCATGTAGCGGCCCTGGTAGGGCTCGGCGTAGAAGATCACCAGGTCGCCGGGGTCGAAGCGGCCGTCCCCCTCGCCCACCACCTCGATGGCGATGGGCTCGTCCAGGTAGGTCATGGCGAAGGTGGCCGGGTTCACGCTGTCCACGGGCACGCCGGCGCCGGCCAGGTCCGCGTAGGTCAGGCGGTAGAGCCCGCGCGGGCCGGTGCGAATGCGCAGCGCGGGACGGCTGAAGCCGTCACTACCAGGGGAGAGCTCCTTCGTAGTAACGACTTCAGCCGTTACTCGACGGCTGAAGCCGTCACTATCAGGGGAGGGCTCCTTTGTAGTAACGGCTTTAGCCGTTCCCCGACGGCTGAAGCCGTCACTACCAAGGGGGATTTCCTTCGTAGCAACGGCTTTAGCCGTTACCCGACGGCTGAAGCCGTCACTACTAAGAGGGATTTCCTTCGTAGTAACGACTTCAGTCGTTCCCCGACGGCTGAAGCCGTCACTGCCAGGGGAGGGCTCCTTCGTAGTAACGACTTCAGTCGGTCCCCGACGGCTGAAGCCGTCACTACCAGGGGAGGGCTCCTTCGTAGCAACGGCT
>JANWYQ010000113.1 GCA_025055015.1 Caldilineales bacterium | reverse complement strand
GGCCCAGGTGATCGCCGCCGTCGTCAACGTGCGCTCCGGCCCCGGCACCTCGCACAGCCGCATCGGCCTGGTGTACAACGGCGCGACCCTGCGAGTGATCGGCCGCACGTCCGCCGGCGACTGGCTGCAGGTCTGCTGCGTGAACAACCAGCAGGGCTGGATCAGCGCGGACCCCAGCCTCGTGCGCGTCGCCGGCTCCCTGGCCAACGTGACCATCGTCTCTACCGCAGGTTCCCAGGGCAGCGCGCTGCCCGCCCCGCCCTTCGACGGTCCGGCGGCTTACGCCAACCGGGTGGTGAACCTGCGCAGCGGCCCCGGCACGGCCTACCCCCGCGCGGGCCAGACCACGGCGGGCCAGTGGCTGCGGGTGGTGGGCCGCAACGCCGACAGCACCTGGTGGCAGGTGGAGCTGGCGGACGGCAAGAAGGCGTGGGTGGCGGCGTCGGTGGTGCGCACGGCGGGCCCCGTGGCGCAGGCGCCGGTGCCCCCGGACATCCCCCCGCCGCCGGCTCAGGCCGTCGCGGCGGCTGCCCCTGCTGCGCCGCGGCCCTCAGCCACCGGCTTCTTCGGCTACGGCATCCAGATCAACCCAGAAGGAGACCTGGGCGCGACCATTGCCGCCATCTATGGCTTGAACGGGTTCACCTGGGTGAAGTTCCAGCTCCCCTGGAAGCACTTCGAGGGGCAGCCGGGGGTGCGCAACTGGCCCGACGACTGGATCAACCAGCTCCACGGCGCAGGGCTGAAGATTCTGGTGAGCATCGTCAAGGCGCCGGACTGGGCGCGGCCGGCCAACACCAACCTAGCCGTGGAGGGCCCGCCCGCCGACCCCGCTACCTATGCTAGCTTCGTGGGCGAGTTCGCCGGCCGCTATTGCGGCCGCGTGCAGGCCATCGAGGTGTGGAACGAGCAGAACCTGTGGCGCGAGTGGGGCGGCGAGCCCCTCGATCCCGCGCGCTACGTGCGCCTGCTAGCTGCAGCCTACGGGGCCATCAAGGCTGCGTGTCCGAGCATTATCGTGGTGAGCGGCGGCTTGACGCCCACCGGCGCGCCGCCACCGGACGCCATGGACGACTTCACCTACCTGGAGCGCATGTACCAGGCCGGCCTCAGCAAGTACGCCAACGCCATCGGCGCGCATCCCAGCGGCTTCAACGTGGCGCCGGACGTGCGCGGGGGCCAGGAGGCGTGCAACTTCGTCCGCCAGCAGGGGTCGCTGTTCATGGGGCCCTGCCACAGCCCCCACCACTCCTGGAGCTTCCTCTCCACCCTGGAGGGCTACTACGCCATCATGAGGAGATACGGCGACGGCCACAAGCAAATCTGGCCGACGGAGTTCGGCTGGGCCAGCGGCTGGACCGGCGCTCCCGGCTACGAGTACGCCAACGACAACACGCTGGAGGAACAGGCGCAGTGGACTGTCCGCGCCTATCAGATCATGAAGGGCCTGGGCTACGTCGGCCCCGCCTTCCTGTGGAACTTGAACTACGGCGTCACCCACCCCGGCTCCGAGCTGGCGCAGTGGGGCATCCTGGGCCGGCCGGTCTACGCCGCGCTGGCAAACATGCCGAAGTAAGGAGCGACGAGCAGAGAGCTCATTCGCTGCGCCGCAGGCATTCAACAATGTAGCGCAACTCCTGCGGAGTTGCGCTACAGGATGAAGATATCAACTTCTCCCTCCGGATTACACCTTGCGCATTACGCGCGATTGCCTTGAGGTCAACCATGCCCAGATGGCTTTCTCTTCTCCTGGTGGCCGCCCTGGCGCTCTCCGCCTGCACCACGGCCACGCCAGCGCCGACGCCGACGCCCACCAAGACGCCGACGCCGGTGGTGCTGGCCACGCCTACCCCGCGGCCCACCGACACGCCCATCCCGCCGACGCCGACGCCTCCGCCGCCCACAGACACCCCGGCGCCGGCCGAAACGCCTACCCAGCCTCCCACCCCTACCCCGGAGCCGCCCACCCCTACGCCGGAGCCGCCCACGCCCACCCCGGTGGCCTCCGCCAACACCCCCACGCCGGCCGACCCGCGGCCGGTCAATCCGCCGCCGGTCAACACTGCCATCATGGCCTCGCCCGACTACGGCGCGCAGGCCTTCCTCTGGTGGCGCGAGGACATCGCGGACCGGGACCTGACCCTGATGCGCAACGCGGGCTTCCGCTGGGTGAAGCAGTGGTTCGCCTGGCAGGACATCGAAGGCGCCGGCCGCGGCCGGTACGACTGGAGCATCCCCGACCGCATCGTGCGCCAGGTGGAGCAGCACGGCCTAAAGCTGCTGGTGCGGGTGGACCGGGAGCCCCGCTGGGCCGGCCCGCCGCCCAGCAACATTCCGGCCTACACCGAGTTCCTGTCCGCGCTGGCCACCCGCTACCGCGGCCGCATCCACGCCTACCAGATCTGGAACGAGCCCAACTTAGCGCGTGAGTGGGGCAACCGACCGCCCAACGCGGCCGAGTACGTGCGCATGCTGCAGGCCGCCTACCGCGCCATCAAGGCTGCCGACCCCAACGCCATTGTGGTGACCGCGGGCATGGCGCCCACCGGCACCTGCTGCGACATCGCCCGGCCCGACGACCTGTTCTACCGCGAGATGTACCGCGCCATGGGCGGCAACTCCACCGGCTACTTCGACATGCTGGGCGTGCACGGCGCCGGCTTCGCGGCTGCGCCCGAGGTCTCGCCGGCCGAGGCGGCCGCCGACAAGGCGCGCTACGGCGGCGAGCGCTTCTTCAGCTTCCGCCGCATCGAGGACATCCGCCAGATCATGGTGGAGAACGGCGACGCGGCCAAGCGCGTGGTGGTGCTGGAGTTCGGCTGGACCACCGACAACCGGCCGGGCAGCCCCTACTACTGGCACGGCGCCGGCGCCGGCATTGACGAGGCGGTCAAGGCGGACTACCTGCGCCGCGCGTACGAGTACGCCGAGCGCAACTGGCGCCCCTGGATCGGCCTGATGAGCCTGATCTACATGCCCGACCTGGACTGGGGCCCCGACGACGAGCAGTACTACTGGGCCATCATGGAGCCCAGCCGCATTGACGAGCTGCGGCTGCGCAACGCGTTCGTGGTGCTGTGCCTCTACTTCAACGAGAAGCTGGGACGCCCCCGCTGCCAGTACGCGCCGCCCCAGTGACATGAGCGAGCTGCCCCAGGTGACCATCTACACCGACGGCGGCGCGCTGGGCAACCCCGGCCCCGGCGGCTACGCCGCGGTGCTGCGCTACAACGACCACCGCAAGGAGCTGTCGGGCGGCTACCGGCGCACCACCAACAACCGCATGGAGCTGATGGCCGCCATCCGCGCCCTGGAGGCGCTCAACCGTCCCTGCCGAGTGACCCTGTACACGGACTCGCGCTACGTGGCCGACGGCATCAACCAGGGCTGGGCCAAGCGCTGGCGCGCCAACGGCTGGCGCAAGAACAAGACCGAGCCCGCCCTCAACCCCGACCTGTGGGAGCGGCTGTTGGACCTCCTGGACCGCCATCAGGTGGAGGTGGTGTGGGTGCGCGGCCACGCCGGCAACCCGGACAACGAGCGCTGCGACCGGCTCTCGGTGGCCGCGGCCCAGCAGCCCAACCTGCCTCCCGACGAGGAGTACGAGCGCCTGCACCCCTGAAGACTGGCCCAGTCTTAGAGACTGGGCCAGTCTAGGCTGAACCATGGAATACTTCGTCACCATCGTAGACCGCAGCGGCCGGCCCCGCAAAGAGCGCTTCGGCGACCTGGGCGCGGCGGCCAGCCGGGCGGCGGAGCTGTACCAGGCGGCTCAGGCGGGCCAGGAGCTGCGGCCGACCGCCATCACCGACACCGGAGAGCGCCTGCTTCTGGACCAGGCTGCCATCGCCCGGATGGCGGCCATCACCGCCAAGGCCTCGCCGGTGGGAGACCAGGTGGCCCAGCGCGTGTTCGGAGCCCTGGACCCGGCCGAGCTGGACGAGCTGTGCCGTTGGCTGGTGTTCCGCCTGCGCACCGCGGGGGTCAGCGGCCAACAGCGCCTGCACGTCATCGCCGCCATCCTGGACGCCGTTACTCCCGACGCGTAGCAAAAAGCCGCACCATCTCAAAGGGATGGTGCGGCTTCGATGAGGGCGTCTGCGGGGGACTTACTTGAGCTCTCGGAAGGACTGGGCGCTGCGGTCTACCACGGCCATCAGGGCTTCGGCCTCGTTTGAGCCGACGGAATAGGTCAAAATCCAGAGGTATTTCTCGGTGATCACCGCATACTGCCGACCCGTCACTGTCACGGACGCACCGTCCGGAGTGTTGACCGCGAAGTCATAGGTGATCCGCCCCGCCGGATAGCCACCGATCTGCAAGTCCGACACCATCTCCTGGAAGTTGAAGTTCATCTTGGCATACTCTTGCTGGACGGGCTCCAGCACGTCCTTCTGAACATCAAGCTTCATCCCCTCCAACGGCAAGTTCCGCACGTTTACGTTGTCCGTGAAGCCGGGAGTCTTGCTGTCGGTGTTGAAGGCCCACAGCAAGAAGCCCTGCATCGCTTCGGCGCTTCCCAGCATGTTGGCGAAGTTGGGATTGGTCTCCTTCATCCTCTCGAAGACGGCCTCCAGGTCCTCGTTGGTCAAGTCTATCACCTGCCAACTGGCCGGCAGGGCCAAGGAAAACTGGGTTGTCTTGTTCTCCACCCACCCTTCCGGCAGCGCTGGGGTCGGCGTGGGAGGAACAGGGGTCGGCGTGGGGGGAGGGGGAGTAGCGGCCGGAGTCGCAGGCGACTCGCCGCCGCCGCACGCACTCAACGCGCTGGCAAGCGCCAACAAGACCACCAGGATCAGGCAAGCACGTGCACGTTTGACGACCATAGAGCTCTCCTTCCTTGGTGCCGAGAGTTGCCCGACGATGGGCGCACATCCTGTCCAGAGTGGCAGTCCTTCCGCCCCCTCCTTGCCTTCAGCGATATCCCTCCCCACGCCTTTGACAAAGTCCGATCTTGGGCGGAACTTCTTCAACGACGAGGACTGGATTGCTGGTCAAGACCGAGGCAGTTAGATTGTCACCTGATTGTGCGAAAGTATCTTCAGTGAGGTGCCGCTTGTCAAGTCAGCGCGATACGGCCGACCCGACAAGGGTTCCGGTTCTCCTCCGGTAGTAGGGCGCTATCGCCGCAGCGCGCCGGTTGGCGTTTAGCGGCATCTGACATACAATGGACCGGAAAGGCTGGGCCAGTCTTTGAGACTGGCCCAGTCTGGTTGTAGACTTCCATGCCCACCTATCGCTTCATCCAGGTTGACGTGTTCACCGACCGGCCCTTCGGCGGCAACCCCCTGGCGGTGTTCCCCGACGCCCAGGGGCTGAGCGACGCCGAGATGCTGCAGCTGGCGCGCGAGCTGAACCTCTCGGAGACTACCTTCGTGCTGCCGCCCACTCGGCCGGGCGCCGACTTCAAGGTGCGCATCTTCATGCCCACCCAGGAGATCCCCTTCGCCGGGCATCCCCTGGTGGGCACCCACTGGGCCTTGGCCCACCTGGGCCGCGTGAGGCTGCAGGAGCCGACCACCTGCGTGACCTTCGAGCTGGGCGTGGGCCTGCGCTCCGCAGTGCTGCACGTGGCCGAGGGCCGGGTGACGCGCGTGGTCACCGACCACCAGCGGCCGGAGTTCCTGGCCGTGGCGGACGCGCGCCAGGTGCAGCGGCTGGCGCAGGGCCTGGGGCTGCCCGTTGCGGCTATCACGGCCACGGGGACGCCGGTGCAGGTGGTGTCCACCGGCTTTCCCCAGCTCTTTGTGCCCGTGCGGTCCCTGGCGGAGGTGAGCAGCCTTCACCCCTTCCGCCTGGACGTGCCCGCCCTGGCCGAGGTGTGCGGCGAGCTGGGGCTGCCGGCCGTGGACGTGGCCGTGTTCACCCAGGAGACGGCGCTGCCCGGCCGCCACGTCCATCTGCGCTTCTTCGCGCCCACCTCCGGCGTGCCCGAGGACCCGGCCACCGGCTCGGCCAGCGGCGGCCTGGGCGCGTACCTGGTGCGCTACTGCCTGGTCCCCGCCGGCCGGCCAGTGGCGGAGATCCACACCGAGCAGGGGCTAGAGATGGGCCGGCCCAGCCATGTGGTGGTGGAGGTGGAGGGCCCGGCCGATGACATCCGCATGGTGCGGGTGAGCGGCAGCGCCGTGAAGGTGCTGGAAGGGGTGGCGACGTGGTGACCGCGGCGAGGGAAACGAGGCAACGCGAAGGCAAGCGGGGAAAGTCAGGAGTAGGACGATGCCGCCGCGGCTGAGCGAGACCTATCCGCCGGGCGCGGCGGTGGAGATCGCCCTCTCGCTGCACGGCGAGGAGCAGTGGCTGCCGGGCCGGGTGGCCGCGCATCAGCATCCGGGGGTGTGGGTGGTGACAGCGGACGGTCGAGCGTGGTTCGTCACCAACGGCAAGCGCATCCGCCCCCTGGCCCGGCCGTCGGACGACGCACGGGGCCAGCCGGCGGACTGACGTTGGCTCGCCCCAGCCGGCCGGGATGCTCTGTGGATCTTCGCTCCGCGCCGGTCAACGCGGCGGGTGCGCCGGCTGCGTCGGCGCTCTGTCTTTGGAGGACCTCACGCCTGTATGATCTCGCTGAACACCGCCCGAGCCCTGCGGGACGCCGGCTTGACCTGGGAGCCGGCCAACCTGGACTTCTTCGCCATCCCCCTGCCCGGCTTCGAGGACCAGGCCTTCGTCATCAGCAACATGACGGTGATGGCCGAGCCCATCCGTGATCGGCTGGCGATCACCTTCCACGGCAGCGTGGAGTGGGCGCTGGACCACGTGTGGGCCGGCGAGGTGGTGTGGCTGCCGCGCGAGGACCAGCTCCGAGAGCTAGTGGAGGTGCGGCTGGCCGGCGAGCCCCAGCCGGCGCTGGCGCTGGAGACGGCGGAGTACGGCTACCGATGCACCATCCGGTTCCGGGGGGAACGGCTGACCTTTGAGGCCTTCGAGGCGGAGGAGGCCTACGCGGCGGCCTTGCTGCACCTCCTACGGGCAGAGCGAGGCGCAGCAGAGGTGCCCAGGTGAGGGTGGAGAGAACGGATGGTCATAGATGCCTCGGGGAGTCTGTCGCCTCTGCCTTTGTCGAGCCCCTGTTGGGAGTAGACAGTTCGAGCGGCTGTGGTTATAATGGAGGCGTCCTTCTCCGGCGATCGCTTGTTTCCGCTGTCTCGGTCGGCCGCCGGACCCTCCTCGCCGCAGGCCCAGCGGAGCCACCCATTTTCTCCTCGGCTCCGCCTTCGGCGCCTCTCCCGCCCTAACTGCGCCCGCCGTTTGCGGGACGTGGGTCGGCGCGTCGCTGAGAGCGCACCTGTTTCCGCCGCCCGATCGCCTGACGAGGACCTGGAAAGGAACAGGTCCGCCCCTCAGCGCCCCCCTTGGGACTGGCCGTCCCGTTGCTCCTTTCGCTTACCATCCCTCCATTCCCCTTTCCCTGACAACCGAACCTCTCCAAAGAAGGAGAAACCATGACCACCGCTGCTTCCAGAGGCAAAGTCTTTGGCTACATGCCTGCCGACGTCCCCCCTCTTGGCTCGATGCTCAGCCTGGGCTTCCAGCAGGTGCTGACCATGTTCCCAGCCACGGTGCTGGTAGCCATACTGACTAAGTTCGACGTGGGCGTGACCTTGTTGGCCAGCGGCCTGGGCACCATTGTAGCGCTGCTGGTCAACGGCCGCCGCATCCCCATGTACTACGGCTCCAGCTTCAGCTACATCACCGTGGTCATCACGGCGATGACACTGTTCGACCCCGGGTGCTTCAACGACCCCAACACCGTCTACTGCCCCAACGGCGTCCGGCTGGTCCAGGTGGGCATCATGGCTACCGGCCTGCTCAACATCCTGGTGGGCCTGTTGATCATGCGGGTGGGCAAGGCCGCCCTGGACCGGGTGCTGCCGCCGGTGGTCACCGGCAACGTGGCCATCGTCATCGGCATTGCGCTGGCCGGCGCAGCCTTGGGCATGGCCTCCAGCAACTGGCTGGTGGCCTTCATCACCCTGGTGGTGACCATCATCTTCTCGGTGTATCTGCAGGGACGGGGCCTGATCGGCATGTTGCCCGTCCTACTGGGCGCCATCGTCGGCTACCTAGTCTCCATACCGCTCGGGCTGGTGGACTTCACGCGGCTGGTGCAGGCGCCCTGGTTTGACGTGCCCAACATCACCTTCCCGGCCTTCGGCGATGCGCGCGCGTGGAGCCTCGTGATCTCCATCGCCCTCATCGCCATCGCCACCATCCCCGAGTCCACGGCGCACCTGTACCAGATGAGCCTGTACGTGGACCAGCTGGCCAAGGAGCTGGGCCGGCCGCCGCTGGAGATCAAGAAGCTGATCGGCCTCAACCTGGTTTCCGACGGCAGCGACGACCTAGTGGTGGGCTTCCTGGGCGGCTGCGCGGGCACCAACTACGGCGAGAACAACTCTCTGATGGCCATCACCCGCAACTACTCAGTGCCGGTGCTGATGGCGGCCGGCGGCATCGCCATTGCCCTGGGCTTCATCAGCAAGCTGGCAGCCCTGGTGAACACCATCCCGGTGGCAGTGGTAGGCGGCCTGTCCATCTACCTCTTCGGCGTCATCGGCAAACAGGGTATTGCGCTGCTGCAGAGCGAGCGGGTGAACCTGTTCGAGCCCCGCATCCTGGCCGTGGGCGCCACCATCCTGATCCTGGGCATCGGCGGCAACCTGGCCCTGGAGAACGGGCTCTATCCCTTCAAGATCCCGGTGCTGTTCCCCAACGGTATCCCGGCTATCGTCTTCTCTGCCATCGTAGGCATCTTGCTGAACCTGATCTTCGTGCTGGTGCCGCCTAGCCGGTTCGGCATCAAGGACCGCGAGAACATCAACTACAGCTAACGGACATCGCAGGGCCGGCAGCGCGGTTGCTCGGTCGGCGCGGTCGCAGGATTGTGCGCCCTCTCTCGGCCGACGGCGGCGCTGCCGGTCCTCCCCCCAAGGAGGTGAGCTAACTTGCAGCCCTTCGATTACGTAAAGCCGAAGACGCTGGAGGAGGCCAGCGCGCTGCTGCTGCAGCACAACGGCCAGGCGCGGCCCTTTGCCGGCTGCACCGACCTGTTGATCCGCATCGAGCGCGGCTTTCTCCATCCCGATGTGGTGGTGGACATCAAGGCGCTGCCCGGCATGCGCGAGGTGGCAGTGCAGCCCGACGGCCATCTGCGCATCGGCGCGGCGGCGACCATGAACCAGGTGGCCCTGCACCCGGCCGTGCTGGAGCGGTGGCCTTTGCTGGCCGAGGGGTGCGCCTCGGTGGCGTCCTACCAGCTCCGCAACCGAGCCACGGTGGGCGGCAACCTGTGCAACGCCTCGCCCGCGGCCGACAGCGCGCCTGCGCTGCTGTGCTACGAGGCGGTGGCGCACATCTTCGGGCCGGCGGGCCAGCGCAGCGTGCCGCTGGAGCAGTTCTTCCTGGGCCCCGGCAAAACGGTGCTGGAGCGGGGCGAGCTGCTGACGGCCATCACCGTGCCGCCGCCGGCCCCTGGCGCGGTGGGCCACTTCCTCAAGCTCGGCCGCACGGCGGTAGGCGACATCTCGGTGGTCAGCGTGGCGGTGTTGGGCTGGCCGGACCTCGGCGCGCCCTCGGGCACGTCGTGGCACATCGCCTTGGGCGCGGTGGCGCCCACCCCCATCCGCGCGGCCGAGGCGGAGCGCCTGCTCGGCCAGGACGCCTCGCCGGCCGGCGTTGAGGCCGCCAGCCGGGCTGCCGCGGCCGCAGCCCGTCCCATTGACGACATCCGCGCCTCCGCAGCCTACCGCACCGACATGGTGCGCGTGCTGACCCGCCGGGGCGTGGAGCGCGTTTTGGCCGAGATGAGAGCAAGCTAATGGCCAATGGTCAATGGTCAATGGCCAATGGCCAACGACTGGTCCCGCACCGCAAGAGCGTTCGACTTGCTCCAGGACCTCGCCACAGGACCTTGCCAATTGACCATTGCCAAGTGACAATTCACCATTGACCATTAATCCGGAGATTGCGCATGAGACACGAAATCAGTTTCACGGTAAACGGCGAGCGGTACGACATCACCGTGCAGTCTCATCACACGCTGCTGCAGGTGCTGCGGGAGCAGCTGGTCTTGACCGGCACCAAGAACGGCTGCTCGGAGGGGGAGTGCGGCGCGTGTACGGTGCTGATGGACGGCGAGCCGGTCAACTCCTGCCTGGTGCTGGGCGTGGAGGCCGACGGCCACGAGATCATCACCGTGGAGGGCCTGGCCACCGACGGCCACCTAGCGCCCATCCAGCGCACCATGGTGGAGCTGGGCGGCACCCAGTGCGGCTTCTGCACCCCCGGCATCCTGATCGCCGCCCACGCCCTGCTGCAGCGCAACCCCAACCCCAGCGAGCAGGAGATCCGCGAGGGCCTGGTGGGCAACCTCTGCCGCTGCACCGGCTACATGCGGATCATCGCCGCAGTAAGGGAGGCGGCGCGGCTGCAGCAGGCCGACACGTTGAATTGAGGAGCAGGCTATGACCATCAAGAAAACCACCATCGTCGGCCAGTCCTTTCAGCGGGTCGAGAGCAACGCGAAGGTCACCGGCGCGGCGCAGTACGTGGACGACCTCCAGTTCGGGCCGAACCTGCTCCACGGCCGGCTCAAGCGCAGCCCCCTGCCCCACGCGCTGATCAAGCGCATTGACGTCAGCAAGGCCAAGGCGCTGCCCGGCGTGCGGGTGGTGGTCACCGGCCAGGACTACCCCGGCCTCACCGGCCTCTACCTCTCCGACCGGCCGATCTTCGCCGTGGACCGGGTGCGCTTCGTGGGCGAGCCGGTGGCCGGCGTGGCGGCCGAGACCCCGGAGCTGGCCGAGAAAGCGTGCGACCTGATCGAGGTGGAGTACGAGGAGCTGCCCGGCGTCTTCGACCCGGAGTACGGCGCCAGCCCCGAGGCGCCGCTGATCCACCCCAACCTGGGCGAGTACGCCTGCGCGCCCTTCATCTTCCGCCGGCCCGGCACCAACATCAGCAACTGGTTCAAGGTGCGCAAGGGCAACATGGAGCAGGGCTGGGCCGAGGCGGACTACATCTACGAGCACACCTACCGCGTGCCCCAGGTGCAGCACGTGCCCCTGGAGACCCACGCCACCGTGGCGCAGGTGGACGGCAACGGCAAGATCACGCTGTGGAGCAGCAGCCAGTCCCCCTTCGCCCAGCGCAACCTGATCGCCAAGAGCCTGGGCATCAGCCACAGCAAGCTGCGGGTGATCACGCCCTACGTGGGCGGCGGCTTCGGCAGCAAGGCGGGCGTCAGCATGGAGGGCGCCTGCGTGGCCATGGCCCTCAAGGCCAAGGGCCGGCCGGTCAAGCTGGTCATGTCCCGCGCCGAGGAGTTCTACACCACCTTCGTGCGCCAGGGCCTGGTGGCCAAGATCAAGATGGGCATGACCAAGGATGGCCGCATCACCGCCATGCAGAACACCTACTACTGGGACGCCGGCGCGTACACGGAGTACGGCGTGAACATCACCCGCGCGGCCGGCTACAGCAGCACCGGCCCCTACTACGTGCCCAACGTGCACGCCGACTCCCTGTGCGTCTACACGAACCACCCCATCGGCGGCGCCATGCGCGGCTTCGGCATGCCGGAGATCCACTGGGCCATCGAGCAGCACATTGACCGCATGGCCGAGCACCTGGGCCTGGACCCGGTGCAGGTGCGGCTGCTCAACTGCCTCAAGGACGGCCAGGAGACGGTGACCGGCATGCCCATGCACCCCACGGGCCTGAGCCAGTGCATCCAGAAGGCGGCGGAGGCCATCGGCTGGGGCAAGCCGAGCCAGCCCAGCGGCCCCCACAAGCGCCGCGGCAAGGGCATTGCGGCCATGTGGAAGGCGCCCGCCATGCCCCCCAACCCCGGCTCCGCGGCCACCATTCGCTTCAACGAGGACGGCACCTGCCTGGTCAACATCGGCGGCGTGGACATGGGCCAGGGCACCCTGACCATCGCCGCCCAGCTCGCAGCCGAGGGCCTGGGCATCCCCATCGAGGACGTGCGCGTCAACACCGTGGACACCGACTACTCCCCCTACGAGTGGCAGACGGTGGCCAGCCGCATCACCTGGAGCATGGGCAACGCCATCCTGGCCGCGGCCGAAGAGGCCAAGATGCAGATCATCCAGATGGTGGCCGAGGTGTGGGGCGAGAACCCGCAGGACCTGGACATCATTGACGGCAACGTGGTCAGCTTCGCCACCGAGGAGTCCATCCCCCTGAAGAACATCGTGGTCTACGGCATGCAGAAGCCGGACGGCACCTGGGTGGGCGGGCCGGTGGTGGGCAAGGGCCGCTTCATGCCCACCTACGTCACGCCGCTGGACCCAGAGACCGGCCAGGGCCCGCGGGCCGTGGTGCACTTCACCACCGGCGCGCAGGCCGCAGAGGTGGAGGTGGACGAGGAGACCGGCGAGGTGCGGGTGATCAAGCTGGTCTCGGCCTACGACGTGGGCAAGGCCATCAACCCCGACATGGTGAAGACGCAGATGGAGGGCGGCGCGGTGCAGGGCATGAGCACCGCCCTGCTGGAGCAGATCATCCTCAAGAACGGCCAGCCGCTGAACCCCACCTTCACCGACTACCGCATCGCCACCGCCGTTGATGCGCCCCTAGAGATGGAGGACATCATCGTGGAGGTGCCCCAGGACGACGGCCCCTTCGGCGCCCGCGGCATCGGCGAACACGCCATGGTGCCCACCGCGCCGGCCATCGCTAACGCCGTGCGCGCGGCGGTGGGCGTGGAGATCGACTCCATGCCCATCACCAGCGAGAAGGTGTGGCGCGCGCTGCGGGAGAAGAGAGGGGCGAACGGCAATCGGTAAAGGGTGAGCGGCGATCAGCCAGGCGGCGGGAGGCCGGCCGGGGTGGGCTGGCTTCCCGCCGCTTTGTGTTTGTCGGCCTCGCGGCCCGATGCTACAATGCGGAGGCCAAGGAAACGCCACCCACCCCTCGACCGACCCGATCGGCCACGCATGGACCACCCATCGGCCTCGCAGCAGCCCTCCGACGAGCCCGGCGACCGCGATCGGCGCCTACGCCAGGCGCTTGAGGCTCGCTTCGATCCCCTGGACCCCACCCTGGTGCGCCTGTTGCTGAGCCTGACGCCGGGGGAGCGCGTGCGCGTCATGCTGGACGCCCAGGCCCTGGCCAAGGGGCTGATCATGGGCCGCCTGCGCCGCCAATATCCCGACCTGTCCCCTGTCGAGCTGGGCTTCAAGTTCGTCGAGGAGATCGAACGTGCCAAGCAGACCCGGCCCGGACCCTAGCCTCTTCGTGGACGTCCTTCACGCGCTGGAGGAGATCGGTGCGCCCTACGCGATCGTCGGCGCGTTCGCCGGCGCGGTCTACGGCGTCACCCGCACCACCTACGACATTGACATCGTGGTGGACCTGAGCGAGGAGCACATCCAGCGCCTGGCGGCGCGCTATCCTCCCCCGCGCTACTATGCCGACGCTGAGCAGATGCGCAACTCCTGGCGCCTCGGGATGATGTTCAACATCATTGACGGCGCACGGGGGGAGAAAGCCGACCTGATACCGGTGGGTCGGCGGCCTGAGCACCGCCATGTGCTGGCTCATCGCGTGCGCCAACTGGTGACAGCGCCGGGCGCCGAGCCGTTTTACGCCTGGTGCGCTCGCCCGGAAGACGTGATCATCGGCAAACTCAAGGCGTGGGCTGAGAGCGGCCACCGCCGCCACGAGACCGATATTTACGAGATGGTGGTGTTCCACCACTTAAGCCCCGATCCGACCACCTGGATTGACCTCAAGGCTGTAGACGCCGTGGCGGCGCAGGAGGGGGAAGCTGTGGCCGCGCTTTGGGAGAAAATCAAGCAGGCAGCCCGAGCGGAGGCCGAGCGCCCGCGCTGAGGCTACTCGACGCACAGATCGCCGAAGGCCAGGCTTTTTGCCGCCAAGCCGCGGCGATAGCCGAATGTAGCAAGGTCTTCCCTGTCTCGCGGTCCCCGGCGCAGGTCGGCGGTACCCATCTACCCTCAGCCTGAACTGCTCCTTTCGGTAGAGGGAAACGGGAGCAAAAAGGTAACTTCATTGCCGAAAATGACAAGATTTTGGGCTCGGCCGCCCCTCTCCCCTTGAGAGAGGGTCTGGGGGTGAGAGGGGCTAGGTAATCAAGACCATGCTTGCTCCCCACCCCGTTCCACTGCGCCCAGCTGTTTCAGCATCCGGACCTCGGCATCGGTCAGGCCGGTAGCGCCGGTGATGTCGAGGCCGTCGTAGGGCCGCGGGCTGTAGAGCTCCTGTACGACGGCGCCGGTGGCCACATCCCAGATGCACACCCGCTCGCTGTGGCTGCCGCCGGCCAGCCGCTTGCCGTCAGGGCTGAAGGCGACGGCCGGCACGCGCCCCTCCCCGCGCAGCGTACGCACTGCTGCGCCGGTCTCGGCATCCCACAGCCGTGCCAGGCCATCGTAGCCGGCGCTGGCGAGTAATCGCCCGGCCGGGTCGTAGGCCAGGGCCACGATTAGGTCGTCGTGGGCTCGCCATTCGCGCAGGCAGGCGCCGGTATCAATGTCCCACAGACGCACCAGGCCGTCGTGACTGCCGCTCGCCAGGCATCCACGCCGCGGGTCGAAAGTCAGCCCCCACGTCGCTGCGCCCACCTCCCATGTGCGCACGACGGCCTGTGTCGTCACGTCCCACAGCCGGATCACCCCGTCGTCGTCGCTGCTGGCCAGCCAACGGCCGTCCCCGGAAAAGGCCAACCCCCGCACCGAGTTGGGATGTTTCGGCAGAGAGATCAGCTCCGCCGTTTCCGGCCGCCAGAGGCAGATGCGCTGGTCCTCGCCCCCGCTGGCCACTAGGCGGCCGTCCGGCGCCACGGCCACGGCCACGGCCAGCGAGCTATGCCCGCGGTGCGAGGCCAGGCTGCGTCCGTCGGTTGCGTCCCACAGGCGCACCGTTTGGTCGTTGCCGCAGCTCACCAGACGACTGCCGTCGGGGCTGAAGGCCACCATCTGCACCCACGAGGTATGGCCTGCCAGCTCATGCAAACACGCCCTGCGCCCGAGGTCCCACAGACGCACGCGGCCATCGCTGCCGGCCGTCGCCAGCCAGTCCCGCGCCGGATGCCAGGCCACGGTCCAGGTGCGATCCCCGCGGCCCTGCAGGGTCTGCACCCGCTGCGGCCCGCGAATGTCCCACACGTGTATGGTCTGGTCGTGGCTGCCCACGTAGAGGAGCGCTGCGTCGGGGCCGGCCGCAAAGGCCAGGGCCTCGATGACGTCCCGGTGCCCCTCGAACAGACGGTAGGGCGAAACATCGGCCACGCGCCAGACGCGCACGCGGCGGTCGTGGCCGCCGCTGGCCAACCAGGCGCCGTCAGGGCTGAAGGCCACGCTGCGCACGCAGTCATCATGCTCGGTGAAGACGTGCAGGCAGGTGCCATTGCGGACGTCCCATAGCCGCACCGTGCGGTCGTCGCTGCCGCTGGCCAGCAAATGGTTGTGGGTCGGGTGAAAAGCCAGGGCCAGGACGACGTCCTCGTGGCCCGTGAGCACCCGTTCGGCCTGGCCGGTGGCCGGGTTCCACAGCCGGACCGCAGCGTCGTGGCCACTGCTGGCCAGCCAACGGCCATCGGCGCTGAAGCGCGCGGCCCAGGCCACGCCGGTGTGGCCGGTCAGAGTGTGGAGCAGGCGGCCGTCGGCCACGCGCCACAGCCGCACCGTCTTGTCGCTGGAGGCGCTGGCCAAGAGGGCGCCGTCGGGGCTGAAGACAGCCGACCGCACGCGGTTCTCATGGCCAACCAGGCTGCGCAGGCAGTCGCCCGTGGCCGCGTCCCACAGGCGGATGGTCTTGTCGCTGGAGGCGCTGGCCAGCAGCCGGCCGTCGGGGCTGAAGGCCACCGAGCGCACCCAGTCGTTGTGTCCCTTGAGGGTGAAGAGCCGCTTGAAGTCGCGGCAACGCCAGAGGTAGATCTCGCCGTTGTCGGCGCCGGCCGCCAGCCGGGCGCCATCGGGGCTGACGGCCAGGGAAGCGATGCTGGAGAAGGCCTCGGTGAAGGCAGTCTCGCGCAGGTCGGCGCCGGCCAGGCTGACTCCCCGCAGGTCGAGACCTTGCAAGAAGGCGCGCCAGACGCTGACGCCGGAGCAGTCGGCGCCCGTCAGGTCGGCCTGGGCATGGCGCAGGAGGTTCAAGGCATTGCCGGCGGTGTAACCGGGAGGTCGGGCCGGCCGTTCGGCCGCAATCAGGTCTTCCAGTCCCCGGCGCAGATCGGCGGCCGTGGGCCAGGCCTGTTGCAGACGTTCGACCAGGGGCGCAACGAGGAAGCGCTCCTGGCCCAGGCGGCGATGTTCCGGCGCAGCCGGGTTGAGGAGGGGTAGGCGGCGGAAGCGATCGGGCTGCCCGGCCAGCACCTCCTCGGCCATGCGCGCCACCAGGCGATCGGTCACGTACTCCAGCACGATGTCCTGCAGGAAGAAGCCGGCCACGTCACGGTCGGCCAGGTGACGGCGCAGGAGAGAAGCCACGATGGCGCGCACCTCGCCCAACGGCTGGCGGGGCAGCAGGCGCTCGACCAGGTCGGCCACCGTCAGGGCCGTGCGCTCGACCGCCAGCCAGCCCATGACATCCTGCTCGCCTTCGGACAGGCGGCCGAAGTGCTCGTCGAGCAGGTCGTTGACATCGCCGAAGGCGAAGCGCTCTTCGGCCAGAAAATCGGCCAGGAGACCCGCGTAAAGGTCGCGGATGGGGGCTGCAGCGAGCTGCAGCATCAAGGGATTGCCAGCATAGTGGGCCACCAGCGCGGCCCAGTCCTCGGCCGAACCGATCAGCCCAGCTTCCCGCAGGATGGTCTGGGCCGCGGGCACGCCGATGCCGCTCAGACGCAGGGAGGTAACCCGCTGCGGCTGCGCCTCCCAACGGGCCATGATGGCCGGCTGCTCGCGACTGACGACGATCAGGCAGCTGCGGTGGTCGGCCTCGGCTGCGGCAGCGAGCAGGTCGGCGTAGCCTTCGTAGCCGGCGCGGAA
>JANWYQ010000103.1 GCA_025055015.1 Caldilineales bacterium | reverse complement strand
TGGCCGGCCACGGCACGGTCAGCCGGCTGGACGGTCGGCCCCACGTGCACCTGCACCTGGTCTTGGCCTGGCGGGACGACACCGCGCCCCACGGCGTGGCCCTGGTGGGCGGCCAGGCGGCGCGGGCGTTGGCCTTCGCCGTCGAGTTCACCCTGACGGCCTACGACGGTGTCCCGATGGAGCGCCGGCCCGACCCCACTACGGGGCTGGCGTTGTGGAGGACGTTTTGACGGGCAATCCGAACGGTGGTAGGATGGCAATGGAACTTCGTCACGCGCGTCCTCGGAGAATGCTTCGTTAGCGCATGCGGAGGCAAGGATGACAACAGCAACCCTTGAAGCTGTCCGGCGCTTGATTGACCAGTTGACCCCTCTTGAACAGGCTCAGCTCCTTGAGTATCTGACGCCCCGCATCGTGCGCGCCGTCGCGAACCGGGAAGATGCGCAGACCGGGAGCGGTGCGTCCATAGCCGAAGCGTGGCAGACATTGTTCGACATCGGCGAGCGCATCGCAGCGACCGACCGGCCCGATGTGCCGACGTTGACAGAAACGGTGTATCAGATGCGGCGGTAGCCCCATGTACACCGTAGACGCAAGCGTGTGGGTGAATGGGTTCGATCGGCGGGAGCCCGGCCATCGAGCCACTCGGCGGTTGCTTGAGCAGCTGGGAAAACAAGCTCTTCCTATCGTTGTACCGACGTTGGTGTTGGTTGAGGTGGCGGGTGCTTATCAGTCGGACGCGCCAAGATGCTGTTCAGGCGCAGGCATTTGCGGCTGCCCTCGGCCGACTGCCAAACGTGACCTTCATGGCCCTAGACGAGGTCCTGGCGCAGGAGGCATTGAAGCTTGCAGCACAACATCAATTGCGTGGCGCTGATGCAGTCTATGCGGCGGTAGCGCTGAAGGCGGGCTGCACGCTGATCACGCTGGATCGAGAGCACCTGATGCGGCTCAGAGGCGTGGTGCCGGTGGTTACACCGTCCGATTTGTTGCGGGACCTGGGGCCATCCTGAGAAGATGCGTCCTGATAGCCTTCAAACGCGTTTCAAATGCTTACTTCGTCTATCGGACGCGTCTTTCTTCAACCACCCGGCGATCCTGGCCGGCCACGACCCCCTTCGATTTTTGACATCACCGCTTGATCGGTGGTATTATTGTTATAACATTATATCATTTTCTGCCTCTCCATCGGGTTCTTCCCTATGGCTAACAAGAACCACACCCTCACCCTCGACCGCAACTCGCCCGTGCCGCTGCACCATCAGCTCAAAGAGTACCTCTACGAGCAGATCGTCCGCGGCCACTGGAGGCCCAACGACCTCATCCCCTCGGAGCAGGAGCTGCAGGAGCAGTTCGGCCTCAGCCGCATCACCGTGCGTCGCGCCCTCAGCGACCTGGTCAACGAGGGCCTGCTGGTGCGGGAACGAGGCCGCGGCACCTTCGTTGCGCCGCCCAAGCTGACCCACAGCCCGCAGGCCCGGCGCAGCCTCACCGACTACATGCTCCAACAGGGCATCCGGCCGGGCTGGCAGGTCCTGGACCGAGGCTTCGTGGAGGCTCCCGCCGAGGTGGCCGAGCCGCTCGAGGTGCCCGCGGGCAGCCCGGTCTACTGCATCCGCCGCCTGCGCCTGGCCGACGACCAGCCCATCGGCGTGCACACGGCCTATCTGCGGGCCGACCTGGCCGACGCCGTGGACGAGGCTGCGCTGCTGGAGGGCGGCTCGCTCCACTACCTCAGCCGCCTGCCGCAGATGATGAACGCCCGCGCCATCCGCACCATCGAGGCCGTTGCCGCTACCGAGGTCGAGGCCCGGCTGCTGCACGTCATGCCCGGCAGCCCCATCCTGCAGATCACCCGCGTGGTGGCCGATGCCCAGGGCCGTCCCCTGGAGTACCTGCAGGCCCGCTACCGCGGGGACCGCTTCAAGTACCAGATCGGCGACTGAAGGCGCCCCATCTCCCCATCTCCACCGGAGACCGACCATGCCGACCGGCAAGAACTACGGCGACCCCCGCTCCACCATCCCCTACCAGTGCTTCATGGGCCGCTGGGAGGGCCTGTGCAAGACCTTCAGCCCGCGCGGCGAGTTCATCGAGGCCGCGGCCGTCCACATGGACGTGTACTGGAACGAAGTCGGCCGCTCCTGGCACCTCATGGAGGATTTCGAGAACCTCTACGAGGTGGGCAAGACCGTCTTCCACACCGATATCCAGGTCGAGGGCAAGTACTGCTGGGCGGCGACGGACCAGCTCAGCCTGCACGGCACCGAGCTGACCCCCTACAACTACGTCTTCGTCATTGACAGCAAGGTCTCCAACACCGTCGTCTTCAACAACCACTACTTCCTCGACCCCAACAACCGCCGCATCATCACCCACAAGCTGCGCAACGGCCAGACCCACATCTTCCAGATCCAGGACTTTGTCCGCGTCGTGCAGCCCTAGCCCGAGGCCGCCATGATCGTCCAAACCGCCGCCCCCGGTCAGCCCCATTTCGTCGTCGAGCAGCCCGACCACGCCAGGGCCTGCGGCCGGCTGGCCGCCGCCTTCGGCAACGACGCCTTTGCGGCGCCCACCCCGCGCGACCTGTTCATCTTCACCGTGACCCACCACGACGAGGGCTGGGTGCCCGTGGACGCCCTAGCCGAGGCCGCGCCCACCACCGGCCTGCCGTACCACCTCACCCAAACGCCCCTGCCCTACCTGCTGCGCACCGGCAAGGGTTCGCCCGACTTCAACGAGGCACACCACCCCTTCTGCGGCCTCCTCTCCTCCATGCACACCGTGGGCCTCTTCAACGGCCGCTACGGGCTGTCCGACTTCGTGTTCATTGACCGGATACCGGCCGAGCACAAGCCCGCGGCCGACGCCCTGTTGGCCGCCGAGGTCGCCCGACAGGAGCGGCTCAAGGCGGCGCTGCGCGCCGACCCGACCACCGCGGCCTGGACCGAGGACGTCGCCCTCTTCACCAACTACAAGCTGCTCCAGTTCTTCGACACCCTGGGCCTCTACTTCCAGCTCACCCACGCCGAGGCCCGCCGCCCGGCCCGCTTTCTGAACGTGCCCGACGGCCGCGGGACCGACCATACCGTCACCGTGACCCCGCAGCCCGACGACAGCTACGCCGTCAGCCCCTGGTGCTTCGCCGGCGACGAGGTGGAGGTGGTCACCCTGGGGCGCTATCTGCGGCCGCAGCCGGGCCTGGCCGACTTCCGGGCCGTGTTCGCGGCCACGCCCAAGGAGGCCCAGCGCTATCGCCTGGTGCCGGGCCGGGAGGAGGGCCGATGAGCGCCCGCTTCAGCCGGGGCATCGGCCGCTGGGTCGGCAGCGCCGAGGTCTTCGACGGCCAGGGCCGCTTCCTGGGCAACGGCGCCGACTACCGCCACGTCCAGGCCCTGGAGGACGGCCGCATTCGGATTGACGTCTCCTTCGTCGGCCCCTTCAAGCACAGCGGCCACTACCTCATCCGCGAGGAGGCCGACCACCGTCTGTACGAAGGCCCCGCCAACATCGGCTACGCCGAGACCCTGAGCGAGAACCTGGTGGATGCCAACGCCTACTGGCCGGCGCTCGGGCTGAGCCAGCGCTTCTTCCTCATGGTGGTGGACGGCGACCTGCAGCTCTCCCTGGCCCAGATGAGCCGCGGGGAGCACCTGCTGTACGTGGTGGTCGGCCAGAACGAGCGGGTACCCGACGACGCCGCCAACCCGCAGCCCACCCTGGTCAGCGGCATCCACTACGACCTGCAGGATGACCCCACCGCCGGCCGCGGGACGCTGCTGCTCCACCGGGCCGGCTGCTGGCAGGGCGAGCTGAGCGGCCTCGACGCGGACGGCCGCCGCCTGGGCGCCGTCCCCTACACCGAGACGGTGACGCCCGGCGACGGCGGCCGCCTGACCGTGGCCGTGGCGGGCGGCCACTTCGACCCCACCTCGCGAGAGCTCGACCTGCTGACCGACGGCCGGCGGGCGTGGGCCACGGCGAGCTCGGCCGTGGTGGGCAGCTACAGCCTCGACGGCGGCCGCGCCGCTTCCGGCCAGCTCTACCACCGGGACGTGCACCTGCGCTGCTGGCTGCGCAGCGTCGCCACCCTGGACGGCCGGCGCAAGGCCGTGGTGCAGCATTGGTACCGCGGCGGCCGCCGCGTGGGCACCCAGTTCGGCGTGCTGACGTTTTTGGCTCACTGCGAAGACACGAAGATGTAGCGCAAGATGGCATCTTGCGCTACGTCTATCCTTCGTGTCTTCGTGCCTTGGTGGTTGATCCTCCCATGTCCGGCTTCGTCGGCGACTGGCTCGTGAGCGAGTACGTGTACACCCCCGCAGGCGAGTACGTGGGCCGGGTGCGCCAGCAGCGCCGCCTGGAACCGGCCGACGGCGGCATCCGCGTGGTGCAGGTGTGCCGGCCCATCGAGCCGGCGCCGGGCCTCTCGCCCCTAGGCCGGGAGACGGCCGCGGTCATGGACCGTCGCGTGGGCGAGTTCGTCTTCGACCTGGCCCTGGAGGGCCGGGCGCGGCGCTACTTGGGCCCCGACGTGGTCGGCGGCGGCGTGGCCTGGGCCGAGGGCGTCCTCACCGCCCGCGGGCTGTGGCCTCGCTTCGGCTTCAACTTCACCTCCTTTTCGATCCTGCTCGGCCCGACGCGGCAGGTCACGGGCGGCCGCTTCTTCGCCGCCCGCCGCGAGGTGGCCGTCATCGTCGGCGTGGCCGTGCCGGGCGAGGCGGGCTACCCGGCGTTGCCGCCGCCGACCCCGCGCACCTGGGCCGGCCTGCGCTGCACCTTCACAGCCCAAGGCGAGCTCCTGGACGAGACCCGGGTGGCCGCGGCCGACCTGCTGGACGACCTGCGCCGCCAGGCGCCGGGTTGGCAGGGCTGCGGTATGGCCTACGGCCCCCTCCTGGAGGCCGAAGGCGTGGCCGGGCCGGGCGAGACCGTCTCGCTGCTGGCCGTGAACGACGCCGAGGCCGGGCTGGTGGGCCTGGCCCGCTGGCAGCGGGACGAGCTCCTGCACCGGGTGCAGGTCTATCGCCTGCTCGAGCCGGTGGAGGGCCCGCCGTGATCCGCTGCCTGTACCGGGCCGCACGGGTGCCGGGAGCGCTCCCGCCTCACGACACCCTTCACGCGCGGGTCTACTACCCGGCCCTGCCGCCCACCACCGAGGCCGAGCGCATGACCGGCGAGCTGCCCGTGGACCGGACGCAAGCGCCCTTGCCGGTGGTCCTCTTCTGCAGCGGCATCAACGTGCCCTGCGCCGGCTACGGCTGGCTGGCCCTGCGCCTGGCCGCAGCGGGCTACGCCGTGGCGCTCTACGACTACGTGGCCGAGACCCTGCCCGGTGCCGTGGGCCTGACCCCCGGCCTCGACCTGGAGTGGGTGCGGCCGGACACCTACGGCACGGGACCGACCTGCCCGGCCATCGGGCCGCTCCTCGACCTGCTGGCCGCGCTGAACGACCGGCCCGACGGCCCCCTGCACGCCGCCCTCGACCTGCGCCGGGTGGCCCTGGGCGGTCACTCGGCCGGCGGCACCGTGGCCCTGCACAACGGCGGCTACTTCCAAGGGGTGGCGGCCGTCTTCGCCTACGCCGGCCACACCGTCGCCTCCACCCTGTTGGGCTTCCCGCCCGGCACGGTGCTGTCCATCGCCGACAAGCCCACCCTGCTCATGCGCGGGGACCGGGACGGCGTCATCGCCGCCAGCCGCGGCCGCTACGGCCACGGCCCGGCCGATGACCCCATCGCCCGCACCTTCGCCGAGGCCCTGCCCGCTACCGCTTGCGGCCCCGTCTACGACGCCCTGATCGAGGGCGCCAACCACCTGGCCATCGTCCACCCCCAGGACGAGACCACGGCCCGGGGCTTCCTGGACGGCGACCTGGGCCGGCCGGCCGAGGCCATCCGCGAGACCATCGTCGAGTTGCTGCTCGCCTTTTTTGCCCGTCATCTGCGCGGCGCCCCCGTTGCCGTCGGCGCCGACCACACGTTCGTTCGTTCCCGATGAGAGGAGGCTGTCTATGTTGAAGAATTTTTGGTGGCCGCTGGAGTTCTCCCACGTGGTCAAGGACAAGCCCGTCCGTGTGACCGCGTTGGAGCAGGAGTTCGTCATCTACCGCACGCCCGACGGCGCGGCCCATGTCCTCAGCGACCTGTGCGTGCACCGCGGGGGCGCGCTCTCCCAGGGGTGGATCCAGGGGGATTGCATCGTCTGCCCCTACCACGGCTGGGAGTACAAGCCCGACGGCGCCTGCGTCAAGATCCCGGCCCATCCCGACCTGCCCGTGCCCAAGAAGGCGCGCGTGGATGCCTATCCCACGGTGGAGAAGTACGGCTACATCTGGGCGTTCCTGGGCGACCTGCCCGAGGCGGAGCGACCGCCCCTGCCCGACCTGCCCCACTTCGGTGACCCGCAGTTCAAGGTCATCCGCGGCACCTTCGAGTGGGACGTGTACTACGAGCGGGCGCTGGAGAACAGCCTGGACGCCGCGCACGCGCCCTTCGTCCACGGCGGCGCCTTCGGCAACCGCGAGGAGCCGGAGATCCCCGACTACGAGGTCGAGGAGTTCCCCTACGGCGCGGCCATGACCGTCACCCTCAAGCCCCCGCGGCGCAACATCCCCGGCCTGTGGAAACGGCTGTACAAGGAGGAAAAGCCGGGCGTGCGCACCCGCGCCGCCTTCTGGATGCCCTGCATGACCCTGCTGGAGGTCAACCTGCCCATGGGGCTGATGGTGCTGTTCAACTTCCACCTGCCCGTGGACGAGTACAAGACCATCACCAAGTGGACGCAGATGCGCACCTTCTTCAAGGGCAACTGGGCCGACAAGGACGCGTTCAAGCGGGTGCTCAAGATTTTCAACCAGGACTACCCGGTGGTGCTGTCGCAGCGGCCGGAGCTGCTGCCCTACGACATCGGCGCCGAGCTGTCGGTGAAGTCGGATGGCATCCAGATCGCCTATCGCCGCATGCGCCAGAAGTTCATTGACATGGGCTGGCAGATTGACGTGCACCGCATCAAGGAGGAGTACGGCCGGCAGCGCGCGGTGGTCATCCCCTCGCCGGCGCGGCGCGAGGTGCCGGAGCTGGCCAAGGCTTGGGTGCTCAAGGAGGTGCCCACGGTGCAGGTCAAGAAGGGCAGCGCGCAGCAGGAGGCCGAGGCATGAGCCTGCCCCGAGAGCTCTCCCACGCCACCCTGGCGCGCATCGTCGCGCGCTTTGGCCTGGCCGAGGTGGGCGCGCCCTTCATGACCCTGACCGGTCCCTTCGGGCCGGCGCCCGTGGGCGAGCTGCGCCTCTTCCGCGGGGACGCCGTGCGCAAGCTGGTGTACATCGGCCTGGTGGTGCCGCCCATCGGCCTGGACTCGCACATGCTCTTCGCCTTCACCCCGCCCGACAGCGCCACGCCTCACTTCACCCTGGACGCGGTGGCGGCCGGGCCTCACTTCGCCTTCCACCTGGACCTCATCCCGCGCGGGGACCTGGGCGCCAACCTGGCCTACATGAACCACGTCTACGACGGCCTGACGCCCCTGTTCGAGGCCGCCCGCCAGATCCCCGGCCTCAGCCCGGCCCAGATCGGCCCCAAGCAGTACGCGCTCATGTCGCCGTGGATGCTGGCCTACCGCGCCGACGCTGACGCGTTTGCCCAGATCGCCAGGCCGGTGAACGGCTACCTGGAGCACTGGTTCCGCCTGGTGGAAGAGGGCATCCCGGCCGCGGCCAGGCCGGCGGGCGACCTAGCCGCGCGCGATCGGCTGAACCGCGCCGCCATCTTCGACCCCACGGTGGACAAGGTGTGGGCGCAGGTGGCCCGGCTGGTGGGCGAGCCCACGGCCGCGGCCATGCGGGCGGTGTTGCGCAACCAGGACGTGGAGGAGACGCCATGACCACCCCCCAACCCTCCCAGTGGCAGCGCCAGATCGAGGGCGAATGGCACGGCCTGCCCTCCATCTTCGACGCGGCCGGCAACCACTGCGGCTACAACAAGGTCTATCGGGCCTCGGTCTTCCAGGATGGCCGCACCACCTACACCATGCACACCCGCATCGAGGAGGGGCTGGGGCCGCTGCTGCCTCGGCTGGAGGTGGCCGACAGCTTCGCCTTCAACGTCCGCGACGGCGACCGCGACCGGGTGTACCTGGGGCCTGACTTCGTCGGCGCAGGCCATCCCTACGGCGCGCTGGTGGACGCCCACTACTACTCGCCCGGCTGGACCGCCGACCTGCGCACCATGGTGCACATCCTGCCCGACGGCCAGACCCAGGTCTACTCCTCGTTGCTCTACGACGGGCCCACCCTCTTCGCGGTTTTCAACGGCCTGTACAAGGTCGCCTTTGACTACCACACCAACCCGGAGACCCGCGCCCGCATTGATGCCTTCTGCGAGCAGGAGCGCCGGGACGGCCGCAAGCCCCACATCCTGCCCCAGAAGCGCGCCGGCTGCTGGGAAGGGGAGATGACGGTGTACGGCAGCGACCAGGCCCTGCTGGGCGTCAACCGGGTGCGCATGGACTACCGGCCCCTGGACCTCCTGCGGGCCGAGATGACGGTGACCATCGAGGGCGTGTTCGACCGGCGCTACACCTTCCGTCGCTACCGCAACGGGCCCCGCCACGTCTTCGAGGGGCCTGACCTGTACGGCAACAGCATGGGCTACGGCCGCGCGCTCTACACCTCGCAGCACTTCTACGGCGAGCCCCTCAAGGTCAAGGGCCGCGAGTTCCTGATAGACGACGCCTTCACCCTCAGCGCGGTCTGGCAGTTCTACCGCTCGGACCGGCTGCAGTACACGACGTTTGGCGTGTTGTATTGGCGCGAGTAACCACCCATGACCATCGCTCCCAACGACTTCAAGCGCGCCATGGCGCAGTTCGCCTCCGGCGTCACCGTGGTCACCACCCGCTACGGCGACACGCCCCTGGGCGTCACGGCCAGTTCCTTCACCAGCCTGAGCCTGGAGCCGCCCCTGGTGCTGGTCTCCTTGGCCAAGCGGCTCTTCACCCACAAGGCCATTGCCGAGACCGGCGTCTTCGCCGTCAACGTGCTGGCCGCGCACCAGGTGGAGCTGGGCATGCGCTTCGCGGGCATGCGACCGGAGATCAAGGACCGCTTCGCCGGGCTGAAGACGACCACCGCCGTCACCGGCAGCCCCATCCTGCCCGACACCCTGGCCTGGGTGGACTGCACCGTGTGGGCCATGTACGACGGCGGCGACCACACCATCTTCGTGGGCGAGGTGCAGGACCTCTCCGTCTCCGACCTGGACATGCCGCTGCTCTACCACAACCGGCTGTGGCGGCGCACCGAGGCCCTGGAGGTGCCCACGGTGCCCCTGGAGGCCACCCTGGTGGAGGTGGGGCTGCGGGACGGCATCCAGCGGGAGGAGCGGCTCATACCCACGGCGCTCAAGGTGGAGCTGGCCACAGCTCTGGCCGACGCCGGCCTGCGCCACATCCAGGTGGCCTCCTTCGTCAACCCCCGCCTGGTGCCGCAGATGGCCGACGCCGAGGAGGTCTTCGCCCAGCTGCCCCGCCGCGAGGGGGTCACCTTCAGCGCGCTGGTGCTGAACATGAAGGGCCTGGAGCGGGCCATCGCCGCGGGCGTGCCGGCGGTGGAGATGGGCGTGCCTGCCAGCGAGACCTTGGCCCGCAAGAACGCCAACACCACCATCGAGGAGGGCATGCAGGAGACCGAGGCCATGGTGCGCAAGGCCCACGAGCACGGCCTGCGCGTGCGGGCCGGGGTGCAGGCGGCCTTCGGCTGCGCCTACGAGGGCCAGGTGGAGCGGAGCAAGGTGGTGGCCATGGCCCGCCGCTTCCTGGCCATGGGCGTGGAGGAGCTGGCGCTGGCCGACTCGGCCGGGCTGGGTAACCCCCAGTCGGTGCGCCGCACGGTGCAGGAGATTTTGCCCCTGGCCGGCGGCGTGCCCGTGGTGCTGCACCTGCACGACACGCGCGGGCAGGGCATGGCCAACCTGCTCTCGGCCCTCAAGTCGGGCATCACCACCTTCGACACGTCTTTCGGCGGCCTGGGCGGCTGTCCCTTCATCCCCAGCGCCCGCGGCAACGTGGCCACCGAGGACGTCGCCTACATGCTGCACGAGATGGGCATCCAGACCGGCATTGACGTGGCCAAGGTGGCGGCCATCTCCCGGCGCATGGAGGCTTTCCTGGGCAAGGAGCTGCCCGCGCGCATGCACCGGCTGCTGGAGTGAGCTATGGCGCAAACCATCGCCGAGAAGATCCTCTCCCGCCGCGCGGGCAAGGCCGTGCGGGCCGGCGACATCGTCATCGTGTCGGTGGACGGGGTGATGGCCACCGACGCCACCGCGCCCATGGCCATCCAGGCCTTTCGGGAGATGGGCGGCCGGCGGCCCTGGGACCCGACGCGCACGTTCCTGGTGATTGACCACGCCGCGCCTGCGCCCAACGAGACCGTGGCCAACCTGCACCGGCTGATGCGCGAGTTCGCCCGCGAGACCGGCTGCCGGCTCTACGACGTGGGCGAGGGCATCTGCCACCAGCTCATGGTGGAAAACGGCCACGTGCGGCCGGGCGACCTCTTCCTGGGCGCGGACTCGCACTCGCCGACCTACGGCGCGGTGAACGCGTTCGGCGTCGGCGTCGGCTCCACCGACCTGGCCGCGGCCATGCTCACGGGCAAGACCTGGCTGAGGGTGCCCCGCACGGTCCGCATCGTGCTCCACGGCGGCCTGCGGCCGGGCGTGACGGCCAAGGACGTCATCCTGCGGCTGGTGAAGGAGCTGGGCGCGGACGGCGCTAACTACCGGGCCATCGAGTTCACCGGCGAGGCGGTACACGCCATGAGCCTGGCCGGCCGCATGACCCTGGCCAACATGACCGCCGAGATGGGCGCCAAGACCGCGCTGGTGGACCCCACCGGCCTGCGCCTGGACGAGCCCTTCGAGCCGGTCTACCCCGACCCCGGCGCCGAGTACGAGGCCACGCTGACGCTGGACGTGTCGGCGCTGCGGCCGCAGGTGGCCCGCCCTCACGCGCCCGACAACGTGGTCCCCGTGGACGAGGTCCAGGGCACGCCGGTGCATTACGCCTTCATCGGCTCCTGCACCAACACCCGGCTGGAGGACCTGGCCGCGGCCGCAGCGGTGCTACGGGGCCGTCGGCTGGCCGCTGGCGTGCGGCTGGTGATCGCGCCGGCCTCGAAGCGGGTCTTCGAGGAGGCCCTGGCCCAGGGCTACGTGGCCACCCTGTTGGCCGCGGGCGCCACCTTCATCCCCGCCGGCTGCGGCCCCTGCGTCGGCTCCCACCTGGGCGTGCCCGGCGACGGCGAGGTGGTCATCTCCTCGGCCAACCGCAACTTCCGCGGGCGCATGGGCAACCCCCGCGCCGAGATCTACCTGGCCTCCCCGGCCGTCGTCGCCGCCTCCGCCCTCACCGGCGTTATCACGGACCCGGCGGAGGTGGGGTAGAGGAGCGAGGAGCTCGGAGGAGCTCGGAGGAGCTTGGAGGAGCTCGGAGGAGCTTGGAGGAGCTCGGAGGAGCTCGGAGGAGCTTGGAGGAGCTTGGAGGAGCTCGGAGGAGCTCGGAGGAGCTTGGAGGAGTTTGGAAGAACGAACGGAATTCGAAGAATGCAAAGTTTTTCTCGATTTTCTTCAGTTTTTCTCAACTTATCATCAATTTTTATTGATTTTTCTCATTTTCCTTCATTTTCTTTGAGTTCCCTCAGTTCTCCCAAACTCCCCAAAGCTCCCTCAAACTCCCCAAAGCTCCCCCCAAACCCCCAAAAAGCCCACCATGACCCATCAACCCATCCACGGCCCCGCTCACGTCTACGGCGACAACATTGACACCGACCGCATCATCCCGGGCAAGTACACCAAGACCCTGGACACGGCGGCGCTGGCCGCGCACGTGCTGGAGGACCTGGACCCGGAGTTCAGCCGGCGGGTGCGGCCCGGCCACATCCTGGTGGCGGGACGCAACTTCGGCTGCGGCTCGTCGCGCGAGCAGGCGCCGGTGGCCCTCAAGGCCGCGGGTGTGGCCGCGGTCATCGCCCGCAGCTTCGCCCGCATCTTCTACCGCAACGCCATCAACATCGGCCTGCCCGTGGTGGAGGTGGAGGACCACCGCATCCAGCCCGGCGACGAGGTCTCGATTGACCTGGCCGCCGGCCTGGTGATCAACCACACCCGCGGGGAGACCTACCGCGCGGCCGCCATGCCCCGCCAGATGATGGACATCCTGGCCGCGGGCGGGCTGGTCAACTACCTGAGCCGACACGGTGACTATGTCTGATTTCCACGTGCTGCGGGGCCTGCGGGTGCTGGAGTTCACCCACGCCGTGCTGGGGCCGGCCTGCGGGCTGGTGCTGGCCGACCTGGGCGCCGAGGTCATCCGGGTCGAGCCGCCCGACGGCGACCCCACCCGGCGGCTGCGCGGCTTCGGCACCGGCTACTACCCCTTCTTCAACCGCAACAAGAAGAGCCTGGCCCTGGACCTGAAGGCCGAGGCCGGCCGCGAGGTGGTCGCCCGGCTGCTGGAGACGACCGACGTGCTGGTCGAGAACTTCGCGCCCGGCACCATGGACCGCCTGGGCCTGGGCTACGCGGACCTGGCCGAGCGTTACCCCCGGCTCATCTACTGCTCCCTCAAGGGCTTCTTCCCCGGCCCCTACGAGCACCGCCTGGCCCTGGACGAGGTGGTGCAGATGATGAGCGGCCTGGCCTATATGACCGGGCCGGTGGGCCAGCCCCTGCGCGCCGGCGCCTCGGTGGTGGACATCATGACCGGCGTCTGCGGCGCGGTGGCCGTGTTGGCCGCGCTGCGGGAGCGAGACCGCACCGGCCGGGGCCAGCTCGTGCGCTCGGCCCTGTTCGAGACCGCGGCCTTCATCATGGGCCACCACATGGCCTACGCCGCGCTCACCCAGGAGCCGGTGCCGCCCATGCCGGCGCGGGTCAGCGCCTGGGCCATCTACCGCACCTTCGCCACGGCCGACGGCGAGCTGGTCTTCATCGGCGTCACCAGCGACAAGCAGTGGGCCCGCTTCTGCCAGGTCTTCGAGCGGCCCGACTGGCTGGCCGACCCGCGGCTGGCCACCAACAACGGCCGCATCGAGCAGCGGGAGTGGCTGCTGCCCGCGGTGGAGGCCCTCATCGCCCGCTACCCGCGCGAGGAGGTGCTGCGCCTCTGCGAGCTGGCCGAGCTACCCGTCTCGCCCGTGGCGCGGCCCGAAGACCTGTTCGACGATCCGCAGCTCCAGGCCGGCGGCAGTCTGCTGCTCACGCCCCTGCCCGACGGCCGCTGCGCGCCCCTGCCCCGCCTGCCCATCCTGCTGGACGGCTGCGGCGCCGAGCTGGAAAGCCCGCCGCCCGCCCTGGGCCAGCACTCGCGAGCCATCCTCGCCGACCTGGGCCTGGACGAGGCGGCCATCGAGGCCCTGATCCGCCAGGGCGTGGTGGCCGGCTGAAGGCGCCTTCCGATTGCTTTCAGGTCTTCCGTTACCGTTCTCGGCCAAAGTCCAGGACGACGGACGAAAGACGGAAGACGAAAACCGCTTCGTCCTTGGTCGTTCGTCTTCCGTCTCGACCATCGGCCCCCCCAAATCAGAACGACGGACAAACCCCCATGTACGACCTGCTCATCCGAAACGTTCGCCTGGTGCGCCCCTGTCGCGAGGGCGTGGAGGCCGTGGACATCGCCGTGGCCGAGGGCAAGGTGGCCGCGGTCGGCCCCGGCCTGCCGCCGGAGCAGGCGCGGGAGACCTACGATGGCCGCGGGTTGCTGGCTTTCCCCGGCCTGGTGGACGCCCACATGCACGTGGGCATCTACTCGCCCCTGCCCCAGGACGCGGTCACCGAGTCGCAAGCCGCGGCCATGGGCGGCGTCACCACGGCCATCACCTACATCCGCACGGGCGAGTACTACCTGAACCGGGGTGGCCCCTACCGCGACTTCTACCCCGAGGTGCTGCGCCTGTCCGAGGGGCGCTACTGGGTGGACTACGCCTACCACCTGGCGCCCATCCACCGGGTGCACATCGAGGAGATGCCCATGCTCCTCACCGAGTTCGGCGTGGCCTCCTTCAAGATTTTCATGTTCTACGGCGGCCACGGCCTGCACGGCCGCTCCGACCGGCAGCACAACTTCCTCTGCCTGGAGCCGGGCGAGCGCTACGACTTCGCCCACTTCGAGTTCATCATGCGCCGCCTGGCCGAGATGAGCGAGGCCTACCCCGACCTGGCGCCCTACCTGAGCCTGAGCCTGCACTGCGAGGTGGCCGACATCCTCAACGCCTACACCGAGATCGTGCAGCGGGAGGGCCGGCTGCGGGGGCTGCACGCCTACCACGCGGCCCGGCCGCCCCACAGCGAGGGCCTGGCCGTGTTCATCGCCTCCTACCTGGCCTACGAGACCCGCTGCGCCAACATCAACCTGCTCCACCTTTCCTCGCGCAAGGCCCTGGAGGCCGCGCTGATGATGCGCGACCTCTTCCCCCACATCAACTTCCGCCGCGAGGTGACCATCGGCCACCTGCTGCTGGACGTGGACGCGCCCACCGGCGTGCTGGCCAAGGTTAACCCGCCCATCCGCCCGCGGGAGGACGTGGAGTACCTGTGGGAACGGCTGCTGGCCGGCGACGTGGACTGGGTGGTGAGCGACCACGCCTGCTGCGCGGCCGAGCTGAAGTACAGCGCCGAACACCCCGACGACATCTGGCTGGCCAAGTCGGGCTTCGGCGGCACCGAGTACCTGCTCAGCGGGCTGCACAGCGAGGGCCGCAAGCGGGGGCTCTCCCTGAACCGCATAGCCGAGCTCACCGCCTGGAACCCGGCCCAACGCTACGGCCTCCTGGGCAAGGGCGACCTGGCGCCGGGCTACGACGCCGACATCGTCCTCTTCGACCCCGACGAGACCTTCGTGGTGCGCGCGGCGGAGTCGCCGTCGGCCCAGGGCTACACTCCCTTCGAGGGCCACACGCTCACCGGCCGGGTGCGCGCCACCTTCGTCCGCGGCCACCTGGTCTACGAGAACGGCCGCTTCGTCGGCCAGCCCGTGGGCCGCTACCTCCGCCGGCCGGGGCGGTGAGCGGTAAGCGGTGAACGGTGAACGGTAATCAGTGATCGGTGATCGGTAATCAGTGAATGGCGAGCAGTGAACGGTGAGCTGTGACGAGTGGCCAATGATTGGGGAACAGGGACCGGTTACCGACGAACCGTCTCGCTTTCCTTCGCTTCCTTACCCCTCTCGCTCCCCTGTTCCCTTGGTTGTCCATTGAGTTCCCCTGAGTTCCTCTAGTCCCTCCGAGCTCCCCTGAGTTCCTCCAGCTCCTCCGAGTGAACCCCATGACCCACACCCTGACCGCCGAGTACCTGTTCGACGACCTAAGCCTGGCCGAGCGCGAGCGCGCGGCGCGGGTCGAGGCCATCCTGCCGGCGCTGCGGGCCCACGCCGAGGAGGTGGACGCCAGCGGCCAGTTCTACGCGCCCCATCGCCAGACCCTGGCCGACGCGGGCCTGCTGGGCCTGGTGATCCCCGAGGCCTACGGCGGGCTGGGCGGCGGCCTGCGCGACCTGGCCGCGGCCACCTTCGCCATGGGCACGGCCTGCCCCTCCACCGCGCTGGCCTACTTCTTCCACTGCTCCACCTCCTCCCGCGGGCTGCTGGCCCTGGAGGCCATCGCCGAGGGTCGGTTCAGCGCCGAGGAGATCCCCATCGTCCACCGCTTCGCCGAGAACGTGCTCAACCGCATGGGCCGGCAGCGGCAGCTCCTGGGCAACTTCGCCAGCGAGACGGCCAAGTCCTCGCAGAGCGCGGTCTTCATCGCCACCGAGGCGGAGCGGGCCGACGGCGGCTGGGTGCTCAACGGCGTCAAGTCCTTCGGCTGCAACACGGGCGTGGCCGACGCCTACCTGGTGGCCGCCAAGCTCAAGGGCTACGACACGGCCGAGGGGCTGGCCATGTTCTTCGTGCCCCGCGACGCGGCCGGCGTGCGCGAGCGGCCGACCTGGGACGCCCTGGGCATGCGCGGCAGCGCCTCCCACGGCATCATCCTGGAGAACGTCTTCGTGCCCGACGAGGACGCCCTGGCCCTGCCCGGCGCGTTCGTCAAGCTGATGCAGACCAGCCGCGGCTCGCTGATGGGCAACCAGCCGGCCATCGCCGCCATCTACCTGGGCGCGGCCAAGGCCGCCTTCGACTTCGCCCTGGACAGCACCACCCGTATGCGCTTCCAGGACACGGGCCGGCCCATCGCCACCAGCCCCTTCCACCAGGAGCTGATCGGCAAGGCCGCGGTGGCCCTGGAGACGGCCCGGCTGTGGCTACGCCGCCAGGTCGAGCTGGAGACCTGCGAGCCGCCCATCGCCGACAAGGACGAGGTGGTGCAGCACTGGCGCCTGGCCAAGGGGGTCATCTCCGAGAACGCCTTCCTGGTGGCCCAGCTTGCCCTCAAGATGACCGGCACCAGCGGCACGGCCAACCGCGGGGTGGTGGCCCGCATGTTCCGCGACATCGCCATGAGCCTGGTGATGGCCTTCCCTGCCGAGCGCGGCCGGCTGGAGGCGGCCAAGATGATCACCGACGGCGCCGAGACCCGCACCTTCACCGTGAAAGCCGACTGAGGAGGCCCCATGAACCCCACCCTGACCATCCCCCCGCGGGCCGAGGTCGAGGCCCGCCTGCAGCCCCTGGCCTTCATCGCCGGCGAGCCGCAGCCCCCGGCCCTGGCGCTGCCCACGGTCATCCACAACCCCAGCACCGGCGAGCCCATCGGCCAACAGGTGGCCTGCGACGAGGCCCAGGTGGAGGCGGCGCTGGCCGCAGCCTGGGCGTGTCACCGGAGCGGCGAATGGGCCAACACCCCGCCCACAGCCCGCGCCGACCTGCTGGACCGGGCCGCGGACGCGCTCATGGCCCAGGTGCCGCTGATCGCGGCGGTGGAGTCGCTGAACACGGGCATCGTCATCGGCACGTCGGCCTTCGTCAACGCCATCGTCTGGCTGGCCTTCAAGGCCGCGGCCGGCGTGCTGCGCAGCGGCTACACCCGCAGCACCGCGCCCGGCCCCTTCGGCGAGGTGGAGATCCTGCGCAAGCCCCTGGGCGTGGCCGTGGCCATCGTGCCCTGGAACTCGCCGGCCGCGCTGGCCGCGCACAAGGTGGCCAACGCGCTGGCCGCGGGCTGCCCGGTGATCCTCAAGCCCACCGAGTGGGCGCCCTACTCGTGCCAGTTCCTGGCCGAGGCGCTGGCCGGCGTGGGCCTGCCGCGGGGCGCGTTCCAGATCGTCCACGGTGGGCCGGAGGTGGGCCAGCGGCTGGTGGCCGACCCGCGGGTGCGGGCCGTGTCCTTCACGGGCGGGCTGGCGGGCGGCCGGGCCGTGGCTGCGGCCTGCGCGGCCGAGTTCAAGTCGTTCCAGCTCGAGCTGGGGGGCAACAACGCCATGGTGGTGCTGGACGACGCAGACGTGGACGCCGTGGCCGAGGGCGTCGTGGCCGGGCTGACCACCCTCAACGGCCAGTGGTGTCGGGCGCTGGGCCGGCTGCTGGTGCACCGCTCGCGGTACGACGAGGTGTTGGAGGCGGCGCGGGCGCGGCTGGCGGCCGTGCGGGTGGGGGACGCGCTCTCGCCCGACGCGCAGATGGGGCCGCTGGCCAACGCGGCCCATCGGGAGCGCATCGGCCGGGCCGTGGCGGCGCTGGCCGAGCGAGGCGGCCGGCTGCACCAGACCACGCCGGTGCCCGATGTCGGCTTCTTCTTCCCGCCCACGCTGATCACGGACGTGGCGCCGGAGGACGCGCTGGAGGAGATCTTCGGACCCGTGGCCACGGTGCACCCCTTCGCCGACGAGGCCGAGGCCGTGGCCCTGGCCAACCAGACCCCCTACGGCCTGGGCGGCTACGTGTACGGCCGGGACGAAGAGCGGGCGCTGCGCGTCGCCCGGCAGATGCGCACCGGCGGGGTCAAGGTCAACGGCGTGAGCCTGCTGGAGCTGAACGTGGACGCGCCGCGACCCGCCTGGGGCCTCAGCGGCTTCGGCGAGGAGGGCACCCTGGAGACCTTCGACGTGTTCTGCGGCAAGTCGGTGGTAGGAGTGGCGGGGCGCAGGGGGTAGAATTGCGCGGATGTAAGACCTACCTGTGCCTGCACACGCCTCACATGCTACAATCGTTCCTCACGAACCGCCACCTATCGCAGCCCTTTCCCGTCTCCACCTCTGCCCTGCCATACGCCTCACATAACCGCCATTTCACCCCATATCAATCCCCATTTCACCTCTATCCAGCCACTTTCGTTCATTCAGGAGACTCCATCCCTATGGTCACCGTTCGCACCGATGTCATCAAGCTCGGCGATAAGTTCGCCACCGTGCTGGGTGACGATGTCCATGTCGGCCAAATGGCCCCGGAGTTTACCTGCGTTGGGCCGGACTGGACGCCGGTCAATCCGCTGCAGGAATCGAAGGGTAAGGTCATCATCCTTTCGGCCGTGCCGTCGCTGGATACGAATGTCTGCGACCGCGAGACGCGCCGTTTCAACCAGGAGGCGGCGCAGCTCGGCGACGATATCGTCATCTACACCATCAGCACCGATTTCCCCATGGCCCAAAAGCGTTGGTGCGGCGCGGCCGGTGTGGATAAAGTTCGGGTCATCTCCGATGTCCTGGAGACCG
>JANWYQ010000002.1 GCA_025055015.1 Caldilineales bacterium | reverse complement strand
GGCCGAGCAGCCCAGCCGCCGGCCCGCCGCCGGCAGCGGAGATTTAGGGGTAAACCTGCGCTTCGTCATACTGGGGGGGAGGAAAGTGTGTTAAGAAACAGGGTGGTGGGCTGCACATGCCGCGCCCGGGCGGTGTGCTTTTGCCCGCTGATGATCGGCAACCCTTGCTGGCTGTGGACGGAAGGAAGTTTCATCGCCGGTCGTGCGGTGGACAGGATGCGTTTCCTGGACGCCGGTCGAGACGCCACGGGCGATTGCGTGACCAACGGCCAAGGGGACAAGGCCAAAGGAGGCAACCATGTCGGCGTTGACAACAAGCACTGCCGCTGTGGACGTGGAGGCGTTGCTGGCCAGGGCGAAGAAGCCTGCGGCCGACGCCATGCGTCTGCATCGCTTCTATCGGGGAAAGACCGAGGTGGTGCTGAAGTGCGCTGTGCGCGACTTCAACGACTTCGCCATCTGGTACACGCCTGGCGTGGCCGCGCCGTGCAAGGCCATCCAGGCCGACCCAGAGCTGGTGTACGAGCACACCAACAAGTGGAACACCATCGCCGTCATCAGCGACGGCACGCGCGTGCTAGGGCTGGGGGATATCGGGCCCAAGGCGGCCATGCCGGTGATGGAGGGCAAGGCGTTGCTGTTCAAGTACCTGGGCGGGGTGGACGCGGTGCCCATCTGCCTGGACACCAAAGACCCCGACCGCTTCATCGAGACGGTGCTGCTGCTGCAGCCCAGCTTCGGCGGGGTGAACCTGGAGGACATCAGCCAGCCCAAGTGCTTCCGCATCCTGGACACCCTGCGCGAGAAGGCGGAGATTCCCATCTGGCACGACGACCAGCAGGGGACGGCCTGCGTCACCCTGGCCGGCCTGATCAACGCGCTGAAGGTGGTGGGCAAGCGCATTGACGAGGTGAAGATCGCCTTCATCGGCGCGGGCGCCAGCAACGTGGCCTGCATGCGCCTGATCTTCCGCTACGGCGCGGACCCGGCCAAGGCCATCGCCGTGGACAGCCAGGGCATCCTGCACCCAGGGCGGACGGACATCGCCCGGCGCAAGGCGGAGTTCGTGGACAAGTGGCGCCTGTGTCAGGTGACCAACGCGGAGGGCCGCGTGGGCGGCATCCCGGAGGCCCTGGTGGGCGCCGACGTGTGCATCGCCCTGAGCACGCCGGGGCCGGGCACCCTGCGGCCAGAGTGGGTGGAGCAGATGGCCGAGGACGCCATCGTCTTCGCCTGCGCTAACCCGGTGCCGGAGATGTGGCCGTGGGAGGCGGCGGAGGCGGGGGTGCGCGTCTTCGCCACCGGCCGCTCCGACTTCCCCAACCAGGTGAACAACTCCCTGGGCTTCCCCGGCATCTTCCGCGGGGTGCTGGACGTGCGCGCCAGCACCATCACCGACGACATGTGCATCGCAGCGGCGGAAGCCCTGGCCGAGGCCGCCGGCGAGATCTCCGAGGAGCACATCCTGCCCACCATGGACGACTGGGAGGTGTTCCCCAAGGAGGCGGTGGCCGTGGGCATGAAGGCCCAGGAGCAGGGGCTGGCCCGGCTGACCCGCACGGCCGACGAGATCTACCGCCACGCCACGGACATCATCGGCCGCTCGCGCGATCTCACCCGCTGGATGATGGAGAAGGGCTTCATCCCGCCGGCGCCGGAGAACTAGCCAACGATCCGCACCGCCCGAACCCACCGTCGGTCAGAACCGGTGACCGATCACCGATCAGCGGTGACCGGTCACCGATCGTAGGAGGTCACCTATGTACGACTTAATCGTCATCGGCGGCGGCCCGGCCGGCCTCACGGCTATGGTCTACGCCATCCACAAGCGCCTGGAGGCGCTGCTGATTACCGAGGACCTGGGCGGCAAGGCCAACTACCGCATGCACATCCGCGGGCTGGAGGGCTACGAGACCATCAACGGCGAGGAGGTGGTGCGCAAGTTCCGTGGCCAGGTGGAGTACCTGGACTTCGCCCGGCTGATGGACCGCGTCGTCGGCGTGCAGTCGCTCAAGGCGTCCGACGGCGAGGAGTACTTCAAGGTGTCCACCAAGGGAGGCGCCACCTTCGTAGCCCGCTCGCTGGTGGTGGCCACGGGCGCGCGGCCGAAGATGCTAGGCGTGCCCGGCGAGCGCGACCTCCTCGGCCTGGGGGTGAGCTACTCGGCCATCAGCCATGCGCCCCTGTTCTGGGGCAAGGCCACGGCGGTGGTGGGCAGCGACGAGCTGGCCTTTCGCGCGGTGACGGAGCTGGCCACCCTGGCCGGCCAGGTCTACCTGCTGGCGCCCCAGCCTCTGCCGGAGGACTCGCCCTGGATGGCCAAGATCCGCGGCCTGGACAACGTCACCATCATGCCGGGCGCCACGGTGGCCGCCATGCACGGCTCCCCCTACCTGGACGAGATCACCGTGCGGCTGGCCGACGGCAGCACCACGAAGCTGGCGGTCAAGGGGCTGTTCGTGGAGCTGGGCCTGATCCCTAACTCGGAGATCGTCAAGGGCCTGGTGGAGCTGGACAGCCAGGGCCGCATCGTGGTGGACTGCCGCGGGGCCACCAGCCACCCCGGCATCTACGCCGCGGGCGACGTCACCAACAGCTACGCCGAGCAGGTGCTGATCGCCATCGGCGACGGCGCCAAGGCCGTGCTGGCCGCCTACGAGTACCTGCTGCGCCACCCCAAGCCGCTAGCGGAGCCGGTAAAAACGGCTATACGTTAACGCGCAGTGCGCAACCCGCCCGCGGCAACTCTCCTCCGTGGAAGACGTTGCGCATTGCCCGTCGCGCGTGACTCGTCACACCTTACCTGGAGCATCGCATGACCGCCACCATCATAGACGGCACCGCCGTTGCCGCAGACATCCGCGAGAAGATCAAGGGCCGCGTGGCCGAGCTGTACGCCGCCACGGGCCGCAAGCCAGGCCTGGCCACTGTGCTGGTGGGCGAGGATCCCGCCTCCCAGGCCTACGTGCGCATGAAGGGCAAGAACAGCGTTGAGGTCGGCATGGAGAGCTTCAGCTACAAGCTGCCGGCTACCGCCACCCAGGAGGAGGTGGAGGGCCTGGTGCGGGAGCTGAACGCCAACCCCGCCGTCCACGGCATCCTGGTGCAGCTTCCCCTGCCCAAACACCTGAACGAGGAGGCCATCCTGGGCGCCATCAGCCTGGAGAAGGACGTGGACGGCTTCCACCCGGTCAACATCGGCCGGCTGGTGATGAAGGGGCGCAAGCCACTGTTCATCCCGTGCACGCCCAAGGGGTGCATGGTGCTGCTGGAGCGCAGCGGCGTGCCGCTAGAGGGCGCCAACGCCGTGGTGCTGGGCCGCAGCAACATCGTGGGCATGCCCATGGCCGCGCTGCTGCTGCACGCCAACGCTACCGTCACCACCTGCCACTCCCGCAGCCGTGACCTGCCCGGCATCTGCCGCCGCGCCGACGTGTTGGTGGCGGCCGTAGGTCGTCCCAAGATGGTGAAGGGCGACTGGATCAAGCCGGGCGCCGTGGTGATTGACGTGGGCGTCAACCGCGTGGAGGACCCCACTGCTAAGAGCGGCTATCGGCTGGTGGGCGACGTGGACTTCGACGAGGTCAAGGAGGTGGCCGGCATGATCACGCCGGTGCCCGGCGGCGTCGGCCCCATGACCATCGCCATGCTATTGCAGAACACGCTGGACGCGTTTGAGAGGACGGTTTGAGGGACGCAGAGGGCACACGGGCGCCGGGGAGGATAGGGCGGGTGCTCGTGGGAAGTCGGAGGAAACTCAGGGGAACGCGGAGGAACTCAGGGGTGCAACGAGGCGTGCTGCAGAGCTTGCGTCGCCGAATACCGCTCCTCAAGCTCCCTCAGTTCCCTCAATTCCTTCAGCTCCCCCACTTCCTTCAGCTCCCGCAGTTCCTCCAGCTCCCCCAGCTCCCTCAACTCCCTCATCTTACCCCCGTTCTCTCCTACCCGTCTGTCATACTCCGAGGAGATCACCCATGCAAGACCTGACTGAAGCGATTGTCGAGCTAATCCGCCGCACCTCTACCGACCTGCCGGCAGACGTGGAGCAGGCGCTGCGGGAGGCCAGGGAGCGGGAGGCGCCCGGCTCCGCGGCCCAGGGCGCGCTGGACACCATCCTGCTCAACACGGAGATGTCCCGCCGGCTCTCCCGCCCCATCTGCCAGGACACCGGCACCCCCATCTTCGAGGTGTACTACCCGGAGGGGTGGTCCACCCGCAAGCTGGCGGAGCAGATCCGCCGCGCGGTAGCCATCGCCACCGAGCGCGCCTACCTGCGCCCCAACGCCGTGGACGCCATCAGCGGCGAGAACAGCGGCGACAACACCGGCGTCGAGTTCCCCACCATCCACTTCCACGAGTGGGACCGGGACGAGCTCAAGGTGGACTTGATGCTCAAGGGCGGCGGCTGCGAGAACGTCGGCGCGCAGTACTCCCTGCCCTACGCGCCCCTCAAGGCCGGCCGCGACCTGGAGGGGGTGCGCCGGGTGGTGCTGGACGCGGTGCACCAGGCCCAGGGCCAGGGGTGCGCGCCGGGCGTGCTAGGCGTGGCCATCGGCGGCGACCGCAGCAGCTCCTACCAGTTCAGCAAGCAACAGCTCTTCCGCCCCCTGGGCCAGCGCAACCCCGACCCCGAGCTGGCCCGGCTGGAGGAGACCATCAAGGAGCAGGCCAACGCGCTGGGCATCGGGCCCATGGGCTTCGGCGGGCAAACCACGGTGCTGGACGTGCAGATTGACGCCATGCACCGCCTGCCGGCCAGCTTCTTCGTCTCCGTGAGCTACATGTGCTGGGCCAACCGCCGGCGCAGCATGACCGTGCGCGGGGACCAGGTGGTGTACGGATGAGGCGGAGGTGGTTTCTCGGTTCCGCAACAGCTGAAGAGGCTGGAGGAACTGGAGAAAATAGAGAAACTGGAGGAGCCAGAGGAACTGGAGAGTGCCTATGATCCACAAGCTAACCGTGCCCATCTCGGACGAGGCGATCAGGGCGCTGCGAGTGGGCGACCAGGTGGAAATCTCCGGCGTCATCTTCACCGCGCGCGACGCCGCCCACAAGTACATGGTGGAGCAGTTCATCAAGACGGGCGGCAACCCGCCGGAGTCCGAGCGCGCGCTGTACGAGCTGCTCAAGGAGAAGCTGAACGGCGGCGTGATCTACCACTGCGGCCCGGTGGTGGTCAGAGAGGACGGCAAGTGGCGCTTCGTGGCCGCCGGCCCTACCACCAGCATCCGCGAGGAAGTGTACCAGGACCTGGTGATCGAGCACTTCAACGTCAAGGCGGTGATCGGCAAGGGCGGCATGGGCCCGCGCACCCTGGCCGCCTGCCAGAAGTTCGCAGCCGTGTACCTCCACGCCGTGGGCGGCGCCGGCACCCTCATCGCCGAGCGGGTGGTGGAGGTGGAGGACGTCCACAAGCTCAAGGAGTTCGGCGTGCCCGAGGCCTTCTGGCAGATCCGGGTGGAGGGCTTCCCGGCCGTGGTGACCATGGACAGCCACGGCAACTCCATCCACGCCCAGGTGGCGGCGCAGTCCGAGGCCCGGCTGAAGGCGCTGGTCGCCGCGTGAGGCCGAGGTAATGTCCGGCCCAGTTTCCGAGTCGGGGGAGTTTCCCGGCAATCCTGAAGACCCCGGGAAGCTCCCCCGCCGCGTTGAGGCCTCCCCATGTCCTCTCTTCGCCCCTTCTTCAACCCCAGCGGCGTGGCCATCATCGGCGCGTCGGCGGACCCGCACAAGCTGAGCCACGGCATCCTGCGCAACGCGTTCAGCCGCGGCTATCGCGGGGCCGTCTACCCGGTGAACCCCAAGGCCACGGAGATCCTGGGCCTGCGCTGCTACCCCGACATCGAGGCCGTGCCCGACCCGGTGGAGCTGGCGGTGCTGGTGGTGCCGGCCGGGCTGTGCCCCGGCGTGCTGGAGGCGTGCGGCCGGCGGGGCATCCGAGCCGCCATCGTCATCTCCGGCGGGTTCCGGGAGGTGGGGCCCAAGGGCGCAGCGCTGGAGGCGGAGCTGGTGCACATTGCCCGTCGCCACGGCATGCGGCTGATCGGCCCCAACTGCGTGGGCACCCTGGACGCGCACACGGGGCTCAACACCACCTTCATCCGCACCATGCCCCAGCCGGGCGCCATCGCCTTCGTCAGCCAGTCGGGAGCCATCTGCGGCGGCATCCTGGAGTGGACCGCGGGCAAGGGGATCGGCTTCAGCCGCTTCGCCACCCTGGGCAACGCGGCCGACGTCACGGAGACCGACCTGTTGCTAGACCTGGCGGAGGACCCCAACACCCGGGTGATCGTGGCCTACATCGAGGCCATCCGAGACGGCCGGCGCTTCATTGACGTGGCGCGCCAGGTCACGCCGCACAAGCCCATCCTGGTGATCAAGGCCGGCCGCACCCAGGCCGGCACGCGCGCGGTCTCGTCTCACACCGGCAGCATCGCCGGCAGCATGGCGGCCTACGATGCGGCCTTCCGACAGGCGGGCGTCGTTCGGGTGGACTCGGTGGAGGAGCTGTTCAACAACGCGCTGGCCCTGGCCTATGGCCCACTGCCGCGCGGTCGTCGGGTAGCGGTGGTCACCAACGCCGGCGGGCCGGCCAGCCTGGCGGCCGACGAGGTCGAGCAGGTGGGGCTCGCCATGCCGCCTACGTCGGCGGGCACCCGGGCTCGGCTGGCCGAGTTCGCCCACCCGGAGGCGCAGCTGGCCAACCCGGTGGACATGCTGGGCGGCGCAGAGGCGCCGGACTACGAGCGAGCCATCACCGCCCTGTTGCAGGACGATGGGTTCGACGCGGTGCTGCCGATCCTGGTGCCCCAGGCCCTGGTGGACCCGGTGGCCGTGGCCGAGGCCATCGGCCGGGCGGCGCAGTCCCAGGCCGGCGAGCCCAAGCCGGTGGTGGCCTGCTTCATGGGGGACGAGATCGTGCGGGCGTCGCTGCCCGTGTTGCATCGCCACCGCGT